>NZ_JBFUHY010000033.1:0-47032 GCF_056402155.1 Pseudomonas sp. P4_C1 | reverse complement strand
CACTGAACAAGGGTAACGGGTAGTTATAAATATCCGCATTGAGATACAGATTTATTTTCTCACCTATAAACCCAAAATTAATCAAATATGAAAAAAGTGTTTGTATATCAAAAAATGCCGTAAAAGCCAGGAGAAAAAGTGCGACGGCCGCGTACACACTGCGACCTGGTCGAAGTTGATAAATAGCGAACGGCAATAGAATCAACAATGATGACACATGCACAAATGCGGCACAGATCACCAGAAGCATGAATATACCGATCTTCCGCACAGGAACAAACGTCGCGGCCCAAAAAAGAAGCGCGGAGGCTAAACCAAGACGAATGGCATTTAGTTCTTTATTAAGATAAAAATGACAAAAATATACAAGGATCGCGGCGCCGACATGGGGAGAAAAAAACCTTATCGCCCTGACGTTCAGCGCTACAGAGGCTAATGCAACCACACTGAAAAGCACGAGAGGCTCGCTACCAAAACCGCGCAACATAGACAGCAGGGTAAAAAACCCGAGCTCCACATTGAACTGTGAGTAGCTATATCCGCATAAAAACTCATCACACCCAAAAAAAAACGGAATGTTCGTGAACATTTGCGCGTAGGCAACATCATCGCTACCTACACCCAAACTCCGTAATGCCGCTAATATCACGAGAGCTATAGCCGATGAAAAAACTGCAAGCTGCTTGACCCACCCTTGTTTAATCAGCATTTCCGTACCACCGGAAATGGTCAAAAATATGAACACAGCGTAAATAGGCCAAACAAACTCAAAAGACATCAGTTACGCACCCAAAACTTCAACGCAAGAATACTTACAAGGAAACACATGATATAGGACATCATATACGCAACCGTGACACCTTCTGCGCCAACAATAAACTGCCCCACCAACAAGCTTAGAGATACAAATAAACCAGCTTGAAAAACTTCTGAAACTATATAAATACGAGTTGCCGCTCTTGCAACTGCAACAAAACCAATGACATAGTTAGACGCCTTGAAAAAATCACCAATCAGCTGGTAGAGTAAATATTCATTTAATTCCTCGAACTCTTTAGAGAGCAGCAAGGGAACAAAAAAATCCCGCCCAAAATAAAGCGTCCCGCCGCCGACTGCGAAAACAGCCATGACAAAAACTACAAACTTATGGGTAAGCTGCTCTATTTCTTTTTTATTATTAATCCGAGATATCATCGGCATGAAATAGGATGCCAAAAAGACACTAAAAAACCCCAAATATGCACTAGAGAGCCTAATTAGACCTTGCCAAATTCCCGCCTGGGTATAACCGGAATTACTAATTAGATTTTGTCGAATATAAATCTCGACAACGGGAAATGCGATCGCGCTCACGCACAACATCAAACTGAACCAGCCTAACTTTTTAAGTAAAAGCGAATCTATTTCCCTACGTCTAAACCTGAAACGTAGCGAGGACCTCAGATATAAATAAATACTTGGAAATACCGCCATTGCCAAGATCGATATAATCGCTATCGCCGCACCCGGCAACCCAAATTTTAATATCAGAAACCAGGCAAACGGTAACGAGATCAAGTTCCCAACTATCTGAGAAAATGCAAACGACTTAACATCAGCAAGTCCATTTGCGACAGAAGAGAACAGCATATTAAAAGCTAGCACAAACTGAAAAATCGACAACAATGATATAACCCAGGCAAGACTACCATCCCCAAGTATGAACACTGATATCGAATGAGAAAAAAGCAAAAACAACAAAGCAAAAAAAACAGAAAAGACAAATGCAAAAGCCGAGGCAGTACTCAAAAGCCTATAGAGATTAAACTTGTCATTTCTGTATTCAGCAGAATACTTTATAACGCCATGAGTGATACCTCCGCCAGCCAGCAGAGCGAGTATCGAAGTCAGGCTCATAAAATGGCCAAGCTTCCCCAGCCCGTCCGGCCCCAAATATAGAGCGATTAGCTTTAGAATCAGAAAGCCAACAACTATTTTTGAAGCCTGGGCAAGAGTCGTCAATACGGCGCTGGAAACAGCTTTCCGATACTGAAGCTTGTCGCTGCACTCGTTACGCGACACAGGACATAATCGCTGCAGTTACTTGGCTCTTGACCTCATTTTCCTCATCAGTATTCATACCTAACCAGAGAGGCAAGCGAATAAGGCGCTCACTTTCACGGGTGGTAAACTTATCATCACCGGAAAATACACCAAGCTTTTTTCCAGCAGGTGCCGAATGCAAAGGAATATAATGAAATACAGCACCAATACCAGCGTCTTTTAGTTTACTCAGCACCGCTGTGCGGACATCAATATCCTTCACCTTGATATAATACATATGGGCATTCGCAACACAGCCGTCCGGTATCACAGGGAGATCAACAACTCCCTTATTTTCATAAGCTTTAAAATGCTCATGGTACTTTGCCCATAGGGCAAGACGTGCAGAATTGATATATTCACAACGCTCTAACTGACCATACAAATAAGCCGCCTGCAGCTCACCAGGAAGATAACTGCTTCCTACATCTACCCATGTATATTTATCAATCATCCCTCGAAAGAACTGACTCCGATTTGTCCCTTTTTCCCGGATTATTTCTGCGCGGGCAACGAAACGAGCATCATTAATAATCAACAACCCTCCTTCACCACCACTTGTAAAGTTTTTTGTTTCGTGGAAACTAAAGGCAGCCATGTGACCAATAGAACCCAGTTGACGCCCCTTGTAGGTGGACATCATTCCCTGAGCAGCGTCCTCTATTACAAACAAACCATTGCGCTTGGCAATATCCATTATTGTATCCATCTCGCAAGCGACGCCTGCATAATGCACAGGCACGATCGCCTTGGTCCGAGATGTAATAGCACCCTCAATCAGGGTTTCATCAATGTTCATTGTGTCTGGGCGAATGTCGACAAACACGATTTTCGCCCCTCGCAGTACAAAGGCGTTTGCCGTACTAACAAAGGTATAGCTTGGCATGATGACTTCATCACCAGGCTGAATATCGATGAGAATTGCGGCCATTTCCAATGCCTGAGTACAGGAAGGCGTCAATAGCGCCTTGGCGCAGCCCAACGTTTTCTCAAACCACTGATGGCACAAAGCAGTGAACTCACCATCTCCCGACATTTTACCACTGCGCATGGCACGGAGAACGTACTGATCTTCATTACCAGTATATGGGGGCTTGTTAAATGGGATCATTTTTTTGCTCACTTAAAAATTCGACTTCGAGTTTCAGCAAATCTTTTTTGCGTTGTTTTATAAGCTTCGCTGGCACGCCGGCATATATCCCCCATGCCTCAGTCGACCTGGTGACTAATGCCATTGAGCCTATAGAACAACCTTCTGATATCTCAACACCCGGGAAAATAACCGACCCCGCTCCCACAATGACATGTCTGCCGAGTCGAACAGCGGAAAATTTCTCGTTCTTGAATTTTTTCGGGACGAGAGAGTTGGTCAATGTCTCGCCGCTATAATCGTCCGATTGCGAAAAGACTTTTACGCCATATGCCAATGTACAAAAATCGTCCATGACGATACCAGGAATACCTCCGGCGACGAGACACATTGGCGTGATGTGATTGTACCGACCAATTTTTACGCTTCCCGAGATCACACAAAAATCGTCAATCCTGGAAAAATCACCTATCTCGATTTTGTCCGCATTGTAAATGCACGCCTTGTCGCTGATTTTCACCTGCTTGCCAAGACTCTTGAAACCCAATTCTTGAAGTTCTTCGTCGGTTAGATAGGCCATTCTTGATGTACCAATTGAATTTGTAGTGCTAAATATTATTTCTACTATTACCGGTCACAAGCTTGCTTTAAGGTATTCAAGCTAAGCCCTGTGTCTCCTGCTCACAACCGAGAGAGGAGTGATTGTACCGACAGCCGGTAACTATCCAGTCGAAAACCACTGACTGATTGTACATTCACTAACCTGATTTCGCATAATGCCGCCGAAGAATCAACGCAAGCGCCGATTATCCAGCATTTTTCTTAGAGAAACCTCAAGAAAGCGCTCTACGCCGCCCCCACAAATAACGAACCAAACCAAACAGCAACCCCAGGAGCATCCCTCCAATCATTCCCAACCCTATGCACAGCATTTTCTTTGGCTTGATGGGGTCATCAGGTATCTCAATAGATCCATCTTGCCGATAAACAGAAACGCTGGAGGGATCAATCTGCAAGTCTTCATAGAAGAACTTTTTGATTTCAAGCATACGAAGATTTTTTATGAAGGGATCGTTACTTTTTCTCTCCTGCAAATTTTTTATTTCTGCACTCAGCGCCTTGGTGCCTCGCATGTACGTCAACTGGCCATCCATCGTTGCATTGACTTCGGCGGCGACATTACCAGAAATGATAGGAGGCTCTTCAAGGCCAATCGACTGCGCAACCCTCAACGCTTCTTGTAGTCGACTAATCGAATCACTCCGTACCCCACTTTCAGTCTGTCGCAAGATACTGATTTGCTGACCAATATTACGTGCGCGAACTTCTGCTTCCCGCGTAACGTTGGTAATCATCTCATTTTTAGAGGCTATACCTGCATTTGTTGCGAAGGTTTTCACCCACTCGGTTGCGCGCGTAGGATCATTATCCTGGACCGAAATCGAGTATCGATCTGGTTGTTCCTTGGAGGGCAAGCCTACAGTCAGTTTCTTTAAAAACTTTGAATACAATAAATCCTGTGACTCTTTTCGAGTCGTTTCAGAAAGCGATGGTAAATACACCTCTAGAAAGAACGCGCGACGCAACGCTTCACTTTGCAAGTTGCGAGTAAAAACATCAAACACATCCTTTACTGTATAAGGTGTAAGCTCCAACTCTTTGGTTCGACCATAGTTAAAATCGGCGATCCCATTAAAAGTTGGTGGCAGCAAATATACACGAGCCTCATAAACTGGCTTACTGATAAACGCATAAGCTGTTGCACCCAAAACAACAACTAAAGTAGTGCACAGTATCATTACTTTTTGAGCCCAAAGGGATCTCATCAACTCAAAAAAATCTATCTCATCCGACCCGGGCTTGGTCGATGGGTCATTCGTCATTCTGGCCAGCCTTTTCTAGTATGCATTTATGATGTTGCTTTTCATGTTCCAAGCTCGTATTTTAACGAATTCTAGGGTGCGTTTTCTTCTTTTGCGCAAAAATAAAAGCTAAAAGATGCCCTATTGCCATACCGCTCAGCAACACAAAAATTAGCGATACAGCTAGCGGAAGCTCCGGCGACGACCATCCAAGAAATACCAGTGAAACAGATTGCTTATTTTCAAGCACAAAAATGACTGTCGCAAATACAATCAGCAGTGCAATTACAAAAAAAACTATGCGCTTGACATAACTCATCGAAAAGTCTCTCGCAAATATCGATTACTGCTTTGCATCCTCGTCCTCATCCTCATTAACCCGATCCCTCAACTCTTTCCCGGGCTTGAAATGCGGAACAAATTTGCCGTCGAGACTGACCGACTGACCAGTTTTCGGGTTACGACCTACGCGTGGCGCCCGGTAGTGCAGAGAGAAGCTGCCAAACCCCCGGATCTCGATGCGATCCCYGGTAGCCAGACATTGGGACATTTGCTCAAGCATGGTCTTGATGGCCAGCTCCACATCCTTGGATGAGAGCAGCCCTTGATGGGTGACAATTCGTTCGATCAACTCCGACTTCGTCATATTTTTCCCTTCTTTTTCAAGCAGCTAGATCAGCGCTTCAAAGGTTTTAGCACGCCGGCATGATTTTGAACAGCCCGAGTTTTGCCATCTATTCCCCAACCCCAAAATGCTTGATTCCTGAAAGGCGGAAGACCTCTGAGCGGTTACCACCTCATCGACAGATCACCAACATAGTGCGCGTCAGGAACCCTGCCGGATTGAATCCAAAGAGGAAGCTTTCCTCCTCCTCCTTGACGTCGTCAGATCTCGCTACAACTTTGTAGCCCGCCCCTCTGCACTCCTTGGCCGCGCGCTTGTAACACCTCTCCCATCTCGAACCGAGCCCCGAACAATCGACCTCTATGCCGCTAACCCCGCGCACTACGTGAGTTTTGGCATTGGTGGTACAACCCGCTAGCGCCAGCACTGCTACTGCGACAATTAGCTTGTTCATTCACGTCCTTTTGCCAGAAAGCCTACCGGGCGATCATTAGTCTCAGGCTAAAGACTAGCTGCAAATAAGCGCTTGATCCGACTAAACAATCAGACATTTTTTCAGCACCTTTGGTTCACGACTCGAGCAGCTACAGCCGAGCGAAACTCACCAAACTCCAGGCACAAAAAAGGGCGACCGAAGTCGCCCTTTTTTACAGAAAGTCAGAACTTAGTTCTGCTTTTCCATTTGTGCACGCAGCAGGTCACCCAGAGTGGTGGCCACAGGAGCATCAGTAGCTACTGGCTTGTCGCGCAGGCTCTGGATTGCTTCTTTCTCGTCTTCAACGTCTTTCGACTTGATCGAGAGCTGGATTACACGGCTCTTGCGGTCAACGCTGATGATCTTGGCTTCTACTTCTTCGCCTTCTTTCAGAACGTTGCGCGCGTCTTCAACGCGGTCACGGCTGATTTCGGAGGCTTTCAGAGTCGCTTCGATATCGTCGGCCAGAGTGATGATGGCGCCTTTAGCGTCAACTTCCTTCACGATGCCTTTAACGATGGCGCCTTTGTCGTTCTCTTGAACGTACTCGGAGAACGGATCGCTTTCCAGTTGCTTGATACCCAGGGAGATGCGCTCGCGCTCTGGGTCAACCGACAGGATAACGGTGTCCAGCTCGTCGCCCTTCTTGAAGCGGCGAACGGCTTCTTCGCCCACTTCGTTCCAGGAGATGTCGGACAGGTGAACCAGACCGTCGATGCCGCCGTCCAGACCAATGAAGATACCGAAATCGGTGATCGACTTGATGGTGCCGGAGATTTTATCGCCCTTGTTGAACTGGCCAGAGAAATCTTCCCATGGGTTGGATTTGCACTGCTTGATGCCCAGGGAGATACGACGACGCTCTTCGTCGATGTCCAGAACCATGACTTCCACTTCGTCGCCGACTTGTACGACTTTCGAAGGGTGGATGTTCTTGTTGGTCCAGTCCATTTCGGAAACGTGTACCAGACCTTCAACGCCTTCTTCCAGCTCAGCGAAGCAGCCGTAGTCGGTCAGGTTGGTTACACGCGCGGTAACGCGAGTGCTTTCCGGGTAACGGGCTTTGATAGCAACCCATGGATCTTCGCCCAGTTGCTTCAGGCCCAGGGAAACACGATTGCGCTCGCGATCGTACTTCAGAACCTTGACATCGATCTCGTCGCCAACGTTGACGATTTCGGAAGGATGCTTGATACGTTTCCAAGCCATGTCGGTAATGTGCAGCAGGCCATCGACGCCACCCAGATCGACGAATGCGCCGTAATCGGTGAGGTTCTTGACGATACCTTTGACTTGTTGGCCTTCCTGCAGGGATTCCAGCAGAGCTTCGCGCTCGGCGGAGTTCTCGGCTTCCAGGACGCTGCGACGGGAAACGACAACGTTGTTGCGCTTCTGGTCCAGCTTGATGACCTTGAATTCCAGCTCTTTGCCTTCCAGGTGCGTGGTGTCGCGCACTGGACGGACGTCAACCAGAGAACCTGGCAGGAACGCACGGATGCCGTTAACGTCGACAGTGAAGCCGCCTTTAACCTTACCGTTGATAACGCCCTTGACCACTTCTTCGGCTGCGAAGGCTGCTTCCAGAACAATCCAGCATTCAGCGCGCTTGGCTTTTTCACGGGACAGCTTGGTTTCACCAAAGCCGTCTTCAACCGAGTCCAGAGCAACGTGAACTTCGTCACCGACGTTGATGTTCAGTTCGCCAGCGTCGTTGTAGAACTGCTCAAGCGGGATGAGTGCTTCAGACTTCAGGCCAGCGTGAACGGTTACCCAGCGAGCCTGGTAATCGATATCAACGATAACACCGGTGATGATGGAGCCTGCCTGAAGGTTCAGGGTTTTTAGGCTTTCTTCAAAGAGTTCCGCAAAGCTTTCGCTCATTTTAATTCCTGTTGATGAGGGCGAAGAATACGCCCATCTCCACACCCCAGACGGTGTGGGTTAGTTTCATTTAAAAGAAGCCACCGCAGGACTATGACTGGTCCCCTGCGGCCTTCTTGGTCACCCGGCGATATCGCGAATGGCGATCTCGCTCATGATGCGTTCCAGCACCTGGTCGATGGATAATTCCGTGGAATCCAGCTGTATGGCGTCAGCCGCCGGTTTGAGCGGGGCTACCGCTCGCTGGGTGTCACGCTCATCGCGCGCACGTATCTCATCTAGCAGACTCGACAGACTAACACCCTCGACTTTGCCCTTCAACTGCAAATATCGTCGGCGTGCCCGCTCCTCGGCGCTGGCGGTCAGAAAAATCTTCAGCGGCGCATCAGGAAAAACCACGGTGCCCATGTCGCGACCATCCGCCACAAGACCCGGCGCTTCCTGAAAAGCTCGCTGGCGCTGCAACAGCGCCTCGCGTACAGCAGGCAACGCAGCCACCTGGGAAGCGCCGGAACCGACGCTTTCGGTGCGAATGACATCGCTGACTTCATCACCTTCCAGAATGATGCGTTGCAACTGACCGTCCGTCGCCGCGATGAACTGCACATCCAGATGAGCGGCGAGTTTCTTCAGCAGCTCTTCATTGGTCAGGTCGACACCATGATTATGCGCGGCAAAGGCCAGCAATCGGTACAACGCACCGGAGTCCAGCAGATTCCAGCCCAGGCGCTTGGCCAGAATCCCGGCGACCGTGCCCTTGCCCGAACCGCTTGGCCCATCGATGGTGATGACCGGTGCAATGCTGATCACGACTGTGCCTCTTGTGCCACGCGAATACCGACCTGTGCGCACAGCGCCAGGAAATTCGGGAACGAAGTCGCGACGTTGGCGCAATCATGAATGCGGATCGGGGCACTGGCGCGTAGCGAAGCAACGCTGAACGCCATGGCGATACGGTGATCGCCATGGCCGTGCACTTCACCGCCGCCGATCTGACCGCCGTCGATGATGATGCCATCCGGGGTTGGCTCGCATTTGACGCCCAGCGCCAGCAAACCATCCGCCATGACCTGGATGCGATCCGACTCCTTGACCCGCAGCTCTTCGGCACCACGCAACACGGTGCGCCCTTCAGCACAGGCAGCGGCGACGAAGAGCACCGGAAATTCGTCAATGGCCAATGGAACCAGCGCCTCGGGAATCTCGATACCTTTGAGTTTAGCTGCACGCACGCGCAAGTCAGCCACCGGTTCGCCACCCACTTCACGCTGGTTTTCCAGGGTGATATCGGCGCCCATCAGGCGCAGGATGTCGATCACACCGGTACGGGTCGGGTTGATGCCGACGTGCTCGAGTACCAGTTCCGAACCCTCGGCGATCGACGCCGCCACCAGGAAGAACGCCGAGGACGAGATATCACCCGGGACTTCAATGTGGGTCGCGGTCAGTTTGCTGCCAGATTCGACCGATGCGGTAGCACCGTTGACCGTTACCGGATAGCCGAAACCGCGCAGCATGCGCTCGGTATGGTCGCGGGTCGGAGCAGGCTCGGTAACCGTGGTCTTGCCTTCGGCATACAGGCCGGCCAACAGCAGGCAGGACTTAACCTGGGCACTGGCCATCGGCATGGTGTAGGTCAGGCCCTTGAGCTTGTTGCCACCACGAATGGTCATCGGTGGACGACCCTCGGCGGCGGTTTCGATCACGGCGCCCATTTCACGCAGCGGATTGGCCACGCGATTCATCGGGCGCTTGGACAGCGATGCGTCGCCGGTCAGGGTGCTGTCGAAGTTCTGCGCGGCCAGCAGGCCGGACAGCAGACGCATCGAAGTACCGGAGTTGCCCAGATAGATCGGGCCCGGCGCCGGCTTCAGGCCATGCAGGCCAACGCCGTGAATGGTCACGCGTCCGTGGTGTGGGCCTTCAATGACCACGCCCATGTCACGGAATGCCTGCAAGGTCGCCAGGGCATCTTCGCCCTCGAGGAAGCCTTCGACTTCGGTGACGCCTTCAGCCAGGGAGCCGAGCATGATCGAACGGTGGGAAATCGATTTGTCACCTGGTACGCGAATCCGACCGGACAGGCGGCCACCAGGTTGAGCCAGGAAAATCAGATCGTTGGAATTCATAGCGTCCACATAGGCCCTGCGGGCCAGGATTTTACTGAAATGCTCGCGAGCAACCCGGGCGCGAGTGAAAACGCCCAACAATTGGTGCCCATCCCCTGCATCGACCGCGTCGCGCAAGGCGTCGAGATCGCTGCGAAATGTATCGAGTGTGCGCAGGACAGCTTCGCGGTTGGCGAGAAAGATGTCGTGCCACATGACCGGGTCGCTTCCGGCGATTCTTGTGAAATCGCGGAAACCGCCCGCAGCGTAACGGAAGATCTCAAGATTTTCATTGCGCTTGGCCAACGAATCGACCAAGCCGAACGCCAGCAAGTGCGGCAGATGACTGGTCGCCGCCAAGACTTCGTCGTGACGTTCAACCTGCATGTGCTCGACATCGGCGCCCAATTCGCGCCACAAACGGTCGACTACCGCCAGGGCTGCCGGATCGGTTTGCGCCAGCGGCGTCAGGATCACTTTATGGCGACGGAACAATTCGGCGTTGGAGGCTTCCACCCCGCTCTGCTCGGAACCGGCAATCGGGTGCCCCGGCACGAAGCAAGACGGCATGCTGCCAAAGGCTTCGGTGGCCGCACGCACCACATTGCCCTTGGCACTGCCGACATCGGTCAGGATCGCCTGGCCCAGATCCATGCCCGCCAGACGCGCGAGCACTTTCTCCATGGCCAGGATCGGCACCGCCAGCTGAATGACGTCGGCGCCCTGACAAGCAACGCCCAGGTCTTCCTCACAGCGATCCACCACACCCAATTCGACCGCGAGTTTGCGCGATTGCGGATCGAGATCGACCCCGACCACTTCGCGGCATATGCCACTCTCACGCAACCCCTTGGCAAACGAACCGCCGATCAATCCAAGGCCGACCACCACCAGGCGACCGATCATAGGTTCAGCAGATTGCAGTGCAGTGACATCAACCACGAGCCAGAACCTTGGTCAGCGCTTCAAGGAAGCGGCTGTTCTCTGCCGGCAGGCCAATGGTGATGCGCAGGTGATTCGGCATGCCGTAGTTGGCCACCGGGCGCACGATCACGCCCTCCCGAAGCAAGCCCTGGAACACCGGGGCCGCGACTTGATCGAGATCGACGCAGATGAAATTGCCTTTGGACGCAATCCAGCTCAGCCCCAGCTCACGGAATCCGGCTTCCAGTTGCTGCATGCCGGACTCGTTCAACTGACGGCTTTGCGCCAGATACTCCTCGTCCTTCAAAGCCGCACAAGCAGCGGCCAGGGCCAGGCTGTTGACGTTGAATGGTTGGCGTACACGGTTCAGCACGTCTGCGACCACCGCTGTGGACAACCCATAACCCACGCGTAGCGCCGCCAGCCCATAGGCCTTGGAGAAAGTGCGGGAAACCAACAGGTTCGGATAAGCCGCCAGGAAGTCCAGACCATCCGGCATATCACTGCCTTCGGCGTACTCGATGTAGGCCTCGTCCAGCACCACCAGCACATGCTCCGGAACATCCTGCAGGAATTCGTCCAGCGCCTCGGCATCGAACCAGGTCCCGGTCGGATTGTTCGGGTTGGCGATGAACACCACGCGGGTATTGGCATCGATGGCTGCCAGCATGGCAGGCAGGTCATGCCCCCAATCCTTGGCCGGAACCACCTTGGCCTGCGCGCCGACTGCCTGAGTGGCAATCGGATAGACAGCGAACGCATGCTCGCTGAACACGGCATTCAGGCCCGGCGCCAGATAGGCGCGCGCCACCAGCTCAAGAATGTCGTTGGAACCATTGCCCAGCGTCACTTGATTGAGCTCGACTCGGCACTGCTCGGCCAGCAGGGTCTTGAGCGCAAAACCGTTGCCGTCCGGATAGCGGGTCAGCTCGGCCAGCGCATCGCGGATCGCCGCCAGCGCCTTGGGGCCGGGGCCCAGCGGGTTTTCGTTGCTCGCCAGTTTGACGATGCTGGCTGGATCGAGATCCAGCTCGCGAGCCAGTTCGTCCACGGGTTTGCCCGGAACGTAAGGCGAAAGTTGTTGCACGCCCGGCTGTGCCAGAGCGAGGAAATTGCCACTCATTTGCTACCGCCCCTTAGAGAACTGCTTTCGGGTAGGAACCCAGCACTTTGAGTGCCACCGCTTCCTGACTGATCTTTTCCAGCACACTTTTGACCAGCGGGTCGCGGTGGTGGCCGACGAAGTCGATGAAGAACACGTAGGTCCACTTGCCACTGCGCGACGGACGAGTCTCGATTCGCGTCAGGTCGATGCCATTGTCGTGGAACGGCACCAGCAACTCGTGCAACGCACCCGGTTTGTTGCTCATGGAAACGATGATCGATGTCTTGTCGTCGCCAGTCGGCGGCACTTCCTGATTACCGATCATCAGGAAGCGCGTGGAGTTATCCGGGCGATCCTCGATCTTCTCGGCCAAATGGGTCAGCCCGTACAGGCCGGCCGCCATGTCGCCGGCAATCGCCGCCGAGTTCCACTCTCCCTTGACCCGCTTGGCCGCTTCAGCGTTGCTGGACACCGCCACACGCTCGACATTCGGGTAGTGGGCGTCCAGCCACTTGCGGCACTGGGCCAGGGACTGGGCGTGGGAGTAGATCCGGCTGATGCTGTCGGTCTTGGTGTTTTCACCGACCAACAGGTGATGGTGGATACGCAGTTCGACTTCGCCGCAGATCACCATGTCGTGCTCAAGGAAGCTGTCGAGGGTGTGATTGACCGCGCCTTCGGTGGAGTTTTCCACCGGCACCACGCCAAAATTCACCGCACCGGCCGCCACWTCACGGAACACTTCGTCGATCGCCGCCATCGGCTTGCTGATCACGGCGTGACCGAAATGCTTCATGGCCGCCGCCTGGGTGAAGGTACCTTCAGGGCCCAGATAAGCCACTTTCAGCGGCTGTTCGAGTGCCAGGCACGAAGACATGATTTCGCGGAACAACCGCGCCATCTCTTCGTTGCCCAGCGGCCCCTGGTTACGCTCCATGACACGCTTGAGCACCTGAGCTTCGCGCTCAGGACGATAGAACACCGGCACTTCGCCTTCGGCCAGCGAGGCCATCTTTACTCGCGCGACTTCCTGGGCGCAGCGCGCACGCTCACTGATCAGCTCCAGGACCTTTTCGTCCAGGGCATCAATGCGCAGGCGCAGTGCCTTGAGTTCTTGCTCAGACATTAGCCGTGTTCCTTCTCGAACTCTGCCATGTACGAAATCAGCGCATTGACGGCGTTGATGTCGACGGCGTTATAGATGGAGGCGCGCATGCCACCCACGGAACGGTGCCCCTTGAGGTTCAACAGGCCACGCTCATCGGCACCAGCCAGGAACGGCTTGTCCAGACGATCGTCCGCCAGGCGGAACGGCACGTTCATCCACGAGCGGTCCGACTTGTTGATCGGGTTGCTGTACAGGCCGCTGGCGTCGATAAAGCTGTACAGCGTGCGCTGCTTGACTTCGTTGAGCTTGCCGATGGCCTCGACGCCGCCCTGCTCTTTCAGCCACTCGAACACCAGGCCGGACAGGTACCAGGCCAGGGTCGGCGGGGTGTTGTACATCGAACCGTTATCGGCCGCGACCTTGTAGTTGAGCATAGTCGGGCACAGGGAACGGGCGTGGCCCAGCAGGTCTTCGCGAACGATGCTCACCACGATGCCGCTCGGACCGATGTTTTTCTGGGCGCCAGCGTAGATCATGCCGAAACGCGAAACATCCACCGGACGCGACAGGATGTCCGAGGACATGTCGGCGACCAGCGGTACATCACCGGTTTCCGGAATCCATTGGAATTCCAGGCCGCCGATGGTTTCGTTCGGCGCGTAGTGGACGTAGGCCGCGTCTTTCGACAGCTTCCATTCGTTCTGGCCGGGAATGGCGAAATAGTCGTAAGGCTTGGCGGTGCCGGCAACGTTGACGTGGCCGTAGCGCGAAGCTTCTTCGATGGCTTTCTGCGACCAGATACCGGTGTCGATATAGTCGGCCGAGCCGTTTTCCGGCAACAGGTTCAGAGGAATCTGAGCAAATTGCTGGCTGGCGCCACCTTGCAGAAACAGCACTTTATAGTTCGAGGGGATATTCAGCAGATCACGCAGATCCTGCTCGGCCTTGGTGGCAATGGACACGAACTCATCGCTGCGATGGCTCATTTCCATGACCGACAGGCCCTTGCCGTGCCAGTCGAGGAGTTCACCCTGGGCGCGCTGCAGGACAGCTTCGGGAAGCGCCGCAGGACCGGCACAGAAGTTATAGGCTCTCTTGCTCACATCCAATCTCGCTCTGATTTGGTGGTATCACGCAGTAAATCGCATTATCAGCCGACACCGGGTCCCTGCTGAAACAGAGATTTGTGGGAGCGAGCCTGCTCGCGATTGCATCACCGCGATACTTCAGACGTACCGCGGCGCATGCATCGCGAGCAGGCTCGCTCCCACAAGGGATCTCCAGTGGTGTCGATATTTCATTACGGACAAACAACAAGGGGGCGAATTTTCATCCGCCCCCTGCTTACCCGCTTATTCCTGTGGTTCTTCGTCAGCGGCGGCGTCGAGTTGCTGGTCTTCGGCAACGTCGTCAATCACGACCTCACCGACAAACCCTTCACCCTCTTCACCTTCCAGCTCTTCGCCCTCGACTTCCGACGGCTCCTGAACCCGCTCCAGCCCGACCAGTGTTTCGTCGTTGGCCAGTTTGATCAAGGTCACGCCCTGGGTGTTACGACCCAGGCTGGACACTTCGTCGACACGGGTGCGCACCAGGGTGCCCTGGTCGGAAATCAGCATGATTTCCTCGCCGTCGAGCACCTGCACCGCGCCGACCAGACGGCCGTTACGCTCGTTGCTGACCATGGCGATAACGCCCTGACCGCCACGCTTGTACTCAGGGAACTCGGTGATCGCCGTGCGCTTGCCGTAGCCACGCGCCGAAGCGGTGAGTATCTGGCTGCCTTCTTCCGGGATCAGCATGGAAATCAGCTTCTGGCCTTCCGGCAGACGCATGCCGCGCACACCGCGGGCGGTACGGCCCATGGCGCGAACGTCGGATTCCTTGAAGCGGGTAACCTTGCCGCCATCGGAGAACAGCATCACTTCGCGCTCGCCATCGGTGATGGCCGCGGAAATCAGCACGTCGCCTTCGTCCAGCTCCAGCGCGATCAGGCCGACACTGCGTTGACGGCTGAAGGATTCCAGCGGGGTCTTCTTCACGGTGCCGTTGGCGGTGGCCATGAAGATGTAGTGACCTTCGGTGTATTCCTCGACGGGCAGCATGGTGGTGATGTACTCACCATCATCCAGCGGCAGCAGGTTGACCAGCGGACGACCACGGGCAGCGCGGGACGCTTCAGGGATTTCGTAGGTTTTCAGCCAGTACACCTTGCCCTTGCTGGAGAACAGCAGCAGCGTGGTGTGGCTGTTGGCAACCAGCAGGTGAGCGATGTAGTCCTCATCCTTGACGCCGGTTGCCGACTTGCCTTTACCGCCACGACGCTGGGCCTGGTACGCAGCCAGCGGCTGGGTCTTGGCGTAGCCACCGTGGGAAATGGTCACGACGCGCTCTTCTTCCGGGATCATGTCACCCAGGGTCAGATCGAGACGAGCGTCGAGGATTTCGGTACGACGTACGTCGCCGTACTCGGCGCGAATCACTTCCAGCTCTTCGCGGATCACTTCCATCAGGCGCGTGGCGCTGTTGAGGATGCGGATCAGCTCGCCGATCTGGTTGAGGATCTCTTGATACTCGGCCAGCAGTTTTTCGTGTTCCAGACCGGTCAGGCGATGCAGACGCAGTTCCAGAATGGCTTGCGCCTGCTCTGGCGACAGGAAGTACTTGCCGTCGCGCAGACCGTATTGCGGATCGAGGTTTTCCGGACGGCACGAATCGGCGCCGGCACGTTCAACCATCGCCACCACGGCCGAGGATTCCCAAGGCGTGCTGATCAGCGCTTCCTTGGCTTCCGACGGCGTTGGCGACGCCTTGATCAGGGCGATGACCGGGTCGATGTTCGACAGGGCAACCGCTTGACCTTCAAGGATGTGGCCACGCTCGCGCGCCTTGCGCAGTTCGAACACGGTACGACGGGTGACGACTTCGCGACGGTGACGAACAAAGGCCTCCAGCAGATCCTTGAGGTTCAGGATCCGCGGACGGCCGTCGATCAGCGCGACGATGTTGATACCGAACACCGCTTGCAGCTGGGTCTGGGCGTAGAGGTTGTTGAGGATGACCTCAGGCACTTCACCGCGACGCAACTCGATCACGACGCGCATACCGTCCTTGTCGGACTCGTCGCGCAGTTCAGTGATGCCTTCAAGCTTCTTCTCTTTTACCAGCTCGGCGATCTTCTCGATCAGACGCGCCTTGTTCAGCTGGTAAGGGAGTTCGGTGATGACGATCTGCTGACGGCCACCGACCTTGTCGATGTCTTCGATCATCGAGCGGGCGCGCATGTAAATGCGCCCGCGACCGGTGCGGTAGGCTTCGATGATGCCGGCGCGACCGTTGATGATCGCGGCGGTCGGGAAGTCCGGACCGGGGATGTATTGCATCAGCTCGTCGACAGTCAGCTCGGGATTGTCGATGAGCGCCAGGCAACCGTCGATGACTTCACCGAGGTTGTGCGGCGGAATGTTGGTCGCCATGCCCACGGCGATACCGCTGGAGCCGTTGACCAGCAGGTTGGGAATACGGGTCGGCATGACCGCCGGGATCATTTCGGTGCCGTCGTAGTTCGGCACCCAGTCCACGGTTTCTTTATGCAGGTCAGCCAGCAGCTCGTGCGCCAGCTTGGTCATGCGCACTTCGGTGTATCGCATGGCCGCGGCGTTATCGCCGTCCACCGAACCGAAGTTGCCCTGGCCGTCTACCAGCAGGTAGCGCAGGGAGAATGGCTGCGCCATCCGAACGATGGTGTCGTACACCGCGGTATCACCGTGCGGGTGATACTTACCGATCACGTCACCGACAACACGGGCAGATTTCTTGTACGGCTTGTTGAAGTCGTTGCCCAGCTCGCTCATCGCGAACAGCACGCGCCGGTGCACGGGCTTCAAGCCATCGCGCGCATCCGGCAGTGCCCGCCCGACAATTACGCTCATCGCGTAGTCGAGGTAGGACTGCTTCAGCTCGTCTTCGATATTGACCGGGAGGATTTCTTTGGCCAGTTCGCCCATGAGAAGCCTGATTCCTTTTTCTGGTGAAACCTCGTCACATCCATATGGGACGAACGAAGCTCGCCGATACAGGCTGAGTGCCATGCACCGACTTACGACAAATCAACGAGTTATGCCATGGATCTGCGCAGTACGGGTCGCCTCTTAGGGCAACCCTGGAAACCGCCGGATGTTATCACAAGAGCCGCCACGCACCTATCCCCCAGATGCGCATGGAGAGTAGTTAGTTGACCGGTGACAGGCTTGAAGGGGACGAGAGGGGCTTAGAGCCGTGTTGAATGGAGAATTGGCGACTGATTCGGGTTGGTTCATTGGGTTTGACGGCCTCATCGCGAGCAAGCTCGCTCCCACAGGTTTTGTGTGCACCGCAAACACTGTGGGAGCGAGCTTGCTCGCGATGGCTATCTTTCAGACGCCAGAAACTATCAATGCAGACGCTTACGGCACATCAACTGCGCCATCTTCGCCGTATCCGGGCGCTCGACGATGCCTTTTTCGGTGACGATCGCATCGATCAGGTCCGCCGGCGTCACGTCGAACACCGGGTTAAAGGCATTGACGTCGGCCCCGACGCGCTTGCCACCGACCTCCAGTAGCTCGCGACCATCACGCTCTTCAATCGGAATGTCATCGCCGCTGGCCAGGTTCATGTCAATGGTTGAACTCGGCGCCACCACCATGAAGCGCACGCCGTGGTGCATGGCATTGACGGCCAGTTGATAGGTGCCGATCTTGTTGGCCACGTCGCCATTGGCGGTGATCCGGTCCGCGCCGACGATGACCCAGGTAGGGCCTTTGGTCTTCATGATATGCGCCGCGGCGGAATCGACATTGAGGGTCACGGGAATGCCTTCATTGGCCAGCTCCCACGCAGTCAGTCGCGAGCCCTGCAGCCACGGGCGGGTTTCGTCGACATAGACCTGCTCGACCATACCCTCGATGAATGCACCACGAATCACCCCCAGCGCCGTGCCAAAGCCGCCCGTGGCCAGAGCGCCGGTGTTGCAGTGGGTCAGGATCGCCTGGGCGTTGCCCTGATGCTTGCGGATCAGGTCCACACCCAGCTGGGCCATGGTCAGGTTGGCTTCGCGATCACTTTCATGAATGGCGATGGCCTCGGCTTCCAGCACCTCCAGCGGATCGGCATTGTCCTTCAGGCGATCAAGCCGGTCGTGCATGCGCCCCAGCGCCCAGAACAGGTTGACCGCGGTAGGACGGGAATCGGCCAACAGCATGAAATCCTCTTCCAGCGCAGCGTACCAGTCGCCACCTTCGGCAATCCGGGCGCGGGCCGCCAGTACGATGCCATAAGCGGCACTGATACCAATCGCCGGAGCACCGCGCACCACCATCGAGCGAATGGCCTCGGCCACGCCAGCGGCGCTGGTGTAGGCAATCCAGGTTTCCTCGAACGGCAAAATACGCTGATCCAGCAGATGGAGAGCGCCATCACGCCAATCGATGGCCTTTACCTTTTCCGCAGCCAACAGTCGATCGCGCATCCCTCACCCCGCACTCATGAACAAAAGCCGCCGATTATAGCGATCCCCCCGCGAAGACGCTCGGGTATACTTCGCCATCCTATACAAAAGCACTGGAACCGACCTTCGATGCCGAACACTGCCGCTGCGCTCGACCTGTTATTGCTGCCGACCTGGCTGGTACCCGTCGAACCCGCTGGTGTTGTCCTCAAGGAGCATGGCGTGGGCATCCGTGATGGACGCATCGTGTTTATCGGCCCACGTTCCGCCGCACTGAAGCTTAACGCAACCGAAATCCGTGAATTGCCCGACATGTTGCTCAGCCCCGGCCTGATCAATGCCCACGGGCACGCGGCGATGACGCTGTTCCGTGGCCTGGCCGATGACCTGCCATTGATGACCTGGCTGGAAAACCATATCTGGCCCGCCGAGGCCAAATGGGTCGATGAAGATTTCGTGCGCGACGGCACCGACCTTGCCATCGCCGAGCAAATCAAAGGCGGCATCACCTGTTTCTCTGACATGTACTTCTTCCCGAAGGTTGCCAGCGAGCGGGTGCACAACAGCGGTATTCGCGCGCAGATCGCGATTCCGATCCTCGACTTCCCGATTCCGGGCGCCGCTACGGCGGACGAAGCCATTCGTCAGGGCGTCGAATTGTTTGGCGATCTCAAACACCACGAGCGCATCAAAATCACCTTCGGCCCCCATGCCCCCTACACCGTGGGCGACGAAAACCTGGAAAAAATCAGGGTGATTGCCGAAGAGCTGGACGCATCGATTCACATGCACGTGCATGAAACGGCGTTCGAAGTGCAGCAATCGGTCGAGCAGCGCGGTGAACGCCCGCTGGCCCGCCTGGCACGCCTGGGCTTGCTGGGGCCACGTTTCCAGGCGGTTCACATGACCCAGATCAGCGAAGAAGACCTGACGCTACTGGTAGAAAGCAACAGCAATGTGATTCATTGCCCGGAGTCGAACCTCAAGCTGGCCAGCGGATTCTGCCCGGTCGAGCGTTTGTGGGAGGCCGGGGTCAATGTCGCGGTCGGCACCGATGGCGCGGCCAGCAACAATGACCTGGACCTGCTCGGCGAAACCCGCACCGCGGCCCTGCTGGCCAAGGCTGTCGCCGGCTCGGCCACCGCGCTGGATGCCCATCGCGCCTTGCGCATGGCCACCCTCAATGGCGCCCGGGCATTGGGTATCGAGGCCGAAACCGGCTCGCTGGAAATCGGCAAAGCCGCGGACATGGTCGCGTTCGACCTCTCCGGCCTGGCCCAGCAACCGGTCTACGACCCGGTTTCGCAGCTTATATACGCCACCGGCCGCGACTGCGTGAAACACCTTTGGGTTGCCGGCAAGCAATTGCTCGACGACCGTCGCCTGACAAGCCTGGACGAACAACAGCTTGGCACTGTCGCGAAGGCCTGGGGCCAGCGCATCAGTGGCCGCACCGAATCGTAAGCACCCTGGAGCACAATCCGGGGCAACAGGATTTTTCAAGTTTTAGAGGACTAGACCATGAGCAACGTCGACTACGCCGAAATCGCCAAATTCGAGGCCCTGGCCCATCGCTGGTGGGACCGCGAAAGCGAATTCAAACCGCTGCACGACATCAACCCGCTGCGGGTCAACTGGATTGACGAACGCGTCAACCTGGCGGGCAAGAAGGTCCTCGACGTCGGTTGCGGCGGCGGCATCCTCAGCGAAGCCATGGCTCAGCGCGGCGCGACCGTGATGGGTATCGACATGGGCGAAGCGCCGTTGGCGGTTGCCCAGCTGCATCAGCTGGAGTCGGGCGTGAGCGTCGAATACCGGCAGATCACCGCCGAAGCCCTGGCCGAGGAAATGCCCGAGCAGTTCGACGTGGTCACCTGCCTGGAAATGCTTGAGCACGTGCCGGATCCGTCGTCGGTCATCCGCGCTTGCTTCCGCATGGTCAAGCCCGGCGGCCAGGTGTTCTTCTCCACCATCAACCGCAACCCGAAAGCGTATCTGTTCGCCATCGTCGGCGCCGAATACATCATGAAGTTGCTGCCGCGCGGCACCCACGACTTCAAGAAATTCATCCGCCCTTCCGAACTCGGCGCCTGGAGCCGCATGGCCGGCCTGACCGTCAAGGACATCATCGGCCTGACCTACAACCCGCTGACCAAGCACTACAAACTGGCCTGCGACGTGGACGTCAACTACATGATCCAGACCCTGCGCGAGGAATAAGTCGATGCCAATCAGAGCGGTTCTTTTCGACATGGACGGCACCCTGCTCGACACCGCGCCGGACTTCATTGCGATCTGTCAGGCGATGCGTGCCGACCGCGGCTTGCCACCGATGAACGACAAGCACATCCGCGACGAGATTTCCGGCGGCGCCCGCGCAATGGTCGCAGTGACCTTCGCCATGGACCCGGAATCGCCGGGTTTCGAGGAGCTGCGCCTGGAGTTTTTGGAGCGCTACCTCGTCGGCTGTGCGGTGCACAGCAAGCTGTTCGACGGCATGGCTGAATTGCTGGCCGACATCGAAAAAGCCAACCTGATCTGGGGGGTGGTCACCAACAAGCCGCTTCGCTTCGCCGAGCCGATCATGCAACAGTTGGGGCTGGCTGAACGCTCGGCGCTGCTGATCTGCCCGGATCATGTGAAGAACAGCAAACCGGACCCGGAACCGCTGATCCTGGCCTGCAAGATGCTCGACCTAGACCCGGCCAGCGTGCTGTTCGTCGGCGATGACCTGCGCGACATCGAGTCAGGCCGCGATGCCGGTACCAAGACTGCTGCGGTGACCTTCGGCTATATCCACCCGGATGACAACCCGCGGCATTGGGGTGCGGATGTGGTGGTCGATCATCCGCTGGAGTTGCGCAAGGTGCTCGATAGTGCGCTGTGCAGTTGCTGAGCCGCGCTCCCGCAAGAGCGAATGACCACAGTCTTGCGAGGATGTGAGCATTACCAATGTGGGAGCGAGCCTGCTCGCGATAGCGGCGGATCAGTCAGCATTGATGTTGAATTTGATACCGCCATCGCGAGCAGGCTCGCTCCCACAGGGATAACGCTTGACCTGAAGAATTATTGTCGAGGTTTTTATGTTTGATTATTCCGCCCGCCCCGAACTGCTCAAGGATCGGGTCATTCTGGTCACCGGCGCAGGACGCGGTATTGGCGCCGCAGCGGCAAAAACCTACGCGGCCCACGGCGCAACCGTGCTGCTGCTGGGCAAGACCGAAGCCAACCTGATCCAGGTCTACGACGAAATCGAAGCCGCCGGCCATCCACAACCGGCGGTGATCCCGTTCAACCTCGAAACCGCCCTGCCCCATCAATACGATGAGCTGGCGGCGATGATCGAAAACGAATTCGGGCATCTCGACGGACTGCTGCACAATGCTTCGATCATCGGCCCGCGCACGCCGATCGAGCAGCTGTCCGGCGAAAACTTCATGCGGGTCATGCAAGTCAACGTCAATGCCATGTTCATGCTCACCAGCACTCTGCTGCCGCTGCTCAAGCTGTCGCAAGATGCCTCGGTGGTATTCACGTCCAGCAGCGTCGGCCGCAAGGGACGTGCGTACTGGGGCGCTTATGGCGTCTCCAAATTCGCCACTGAAGGCCTGATGCAAACCCTGGCCGACGAAGTCGATACCGTGGCCCCGGTACGCTCCAACAGCATCAACCCGGGCGCTACCCGCACCAGCATGCGCGCCCAGGCTTACCCGGGTGAAAATCCGCTGAACAACCCGACGCCCGAGGAGATCATGCCGGTCTACCTTTACCTGATGGGCCCGGACAGCACCGGTATCAACGGCCAGGCGTTCAACGCCCAGTAGCGACCGTACGTCGCTTTTTGGTGCCGCGCCGATTTCCTGTCGCGGCACTCGAATACACGCCAGGCACCTGTCAAACAAACGTCACATGCAGCGCTGCAAAAGTAATAGACGAAGCACAACCAGTTGATTTAATACAATTTTTATTCAGATGAACCGAATGGCACGACTTTCGCTTTAACTTTGCTCAGACACGCAACGTGAAAGCAGACGGGACGAAGCTTGAGTGCGGCGATTACTCTTCTTCTACAAAGCAGATTAAACTTGTACGAAATGTCCTACGGGACTGACGGACCAGTACGACGCGCAGCCTAAGCCGCTCTCACCCTGCTTGTAAGACAGCCTTACTGCTTAGGGGCGCACGCCTTATGAAACCACCTTCCCAGACCAACGCAATTGACTTCGATAGCGCCAAATTGCAGCGCCTGGGCTTTGGTCAGCACCCGCCTCTTCTGGCAAGGCCTGTCAGTCTTGCGCAATTGCGCCAGCAACTGAGCCTGCAGCTGCAAACCAGTCTGGAGCCGCAACGCATTCTTGGGACGTTCTATCGCGAGATTCAGCGATTGGTACCGCTGGACGCTTTGTGCTACCTGCACAAGAGCAGTGACTTGCGTCTGGAGTTCGGCCAACGCGGCCACCACTCCATCAGTTACAGCCTCAGCCACGAAGGCGAACACCTGGGTGAGCTGATTTTCCGCCGCAATCAGCGCTTCAGCGAACAGGAACAGGGCAATCTCGAATCACTGTTGGCCGCGCTGCTTTTCCCGATGCGCAACGCGCTGCTTTACCGTACCGCCACCCAAAGYGCACTGCGCGACCCGCTGACGGGCACCGGCAACCGCATCGCCATGGACCAGACGCTGCAAAGGGAAATCGAGATATCCCGGCGCCATCTGCAACCGTTATCGGTGCTGATGCTGGACATCGATCATTTCAAGCAAGTCAATGATACCCACGGCCACAGCACCGGCGATGACGTGCTCAAGGCGGTCGCTGCCTCGATCAAAAACCAGCTGCGCAACGTGGACATGGTGTTTCGCTATGGCGGTGAAGAGTTCCTGATCCTGCTGTCGAACACCACCCGCGAGGCCGCGGCCATGGTCGGGGAACGACTGCGGCTCGCAGTGCAGTCGCAAGAGTACCTGGCCGATAGTCATCTGATCGTGCTGACAGTCAGCCTCGGCTGTTCGACACTGTTACCCGGCGAGTCTGCCGAAAGCCTGTTGCGACGGGCAGACAGTGCATTGTATGTAGCCAAGCGCGAAGGTCGTAACCGACTGAAGATGGCGGGCTGATTTTTCAGCCACCACACAAACCAATGTGGGAGCGAGCCTGCTCGCGAATGGGATCTGACCTTCAACGATGATGTTGACTGACAGTCCGTATTCGCGAGCAGACTCGCTCCCACAGTTTTTTCAAGCAGCGATTGAATCAGCTTTCGGCCAGTGCCATCCGCTCACGCGCGACCGGTGCTCTTTCTGCGTGCTCCAACTGCATGCAACGTTCGAGAAACAGGTACATGTAGTCGTAGCTCTTGCACACAGCCTGGCGCAACTCCACCTGCAGGGACTTGCTCGGGTTGGTGCCCGCCAATGTGCAGATGATTTCCAGGGCTTCCCATGGATGGGCATCGTCGTACTGGGCATGCATCTTCAGCCACTTCATCGCCCGCTTGCGATCCTCCTCGGGGAACGAGGTGGCGTAGATGCCGCTGGAACAGACTACCGCCGACCATTCCCCGGTCGCCCCTTCGATGGCGTAGTTGGTGGCGGCAATCGCAACGATCAGCGAGTCGGATGAACTGGTGTGCCAACACCAATGGCTCAAGGCATGAAGCTCCGGTGCAACCTGCTGCGCCTGAAGGTCCTCCAGGCTGACACCGTGCGCGCGGCTCCAGTGCACCCAGTAATCGGCGTGGTTCAATTCGACGCGGATATTACGCATCAGCCAGCGACGGGCCATGTCTTCGCCGGGATGACGGGCAAAGCGTGTCTTGGTGAGGTTTTGTGCCATATACAACGCGAACTGTTCGACCACCGGCCAGCCACCGATCAGGTATTGGCGCATGGTCTTTGCACTGAGTTTGTTGTCTCGCATGCGTTGGTACAGTTCGTGTTCGACAACCCGGCGCTTGCTCTCGCTGCAATCCTGGATCAGGCGCTGGGCCCAGGCAGGGTAACTTGCAGCTTCCATGAGCGGTCCGGTTCGGTTGAATGTGTCGATCACTGTCGAGCTCCTTTTGATTGTGATTGTAAGACCGGCAGGAGTTTCAACGGAACGTGCCAGGGGCCTTGAACAACAGCGGCTGAGGCCTGGCGGGACGACTTAACAGGCTATCAAAGGTAAACAAATGCGGGCGTTCAATCACATACCCTTGAGCGTAATCCACCCCGATCTCCAGCAATGCCTGCTCGATCTGGGGCGTTTCGACAAACTCGGCAATCGTGCGCTTACCCATGACATGACCGATGTGATTGATCACTTCGACCATGGCGCGGTTAATCGGGTCGTCCAGCATATCCTTTACGAAACTCCCATCGATCTTCAGGAAGTCTACAGGCAAATGTTTCAGGTACGCGAATGAGGACATTCCGGCGCAAAAGTCATCCAGTGAAAAATAGCATCCTAAGCCTTTGAGTTCATTAATGAATCGAATGGCGCTGCCAAGATTTGAAATAGCACTGGTCTCAGTAATTTCAAAACAAATCATTTCAGGCGGAATCGAATACGTCACAAACTGTTCGCGCAGGAAGTCCAGGAACGCCTCATCCCCGATCGTCGTGCCTGACAGATTGATCGCACACATGGCCAGCGGCCCACGGTGTGGCTCGGCCCGGCATTGGGCAATGATCTTGAACACGTTCTGCACAACCCAACGATCCAGCGAACTCATCAGGCCATAGCGTTCAGCTGCCGGAATGAAGCTGTCGGGCAAGATCATCCGCCCGGCTTCGTCATGCAATCGCAGCAGAATCTCAATGTGCCCGCCGCCCTGTTCGACATGACCCAAGGGGGCAATTTCCTGGGCGTACAGGCAGAAGCGGTCCTCCTCCAGCGCCATGTGCAAACGTTGCACCCAAGCCATTTCGCCGAAGCGCAGGGACAACTCCGAGTCATCCGGATGATAGACCTGGACCCGGTTCCGGCCCTTTTCCTTGGCCATGTAGCACGCCATGTCGGCAGCACGCAGCGAGGCTTCGAGCGTCGTCGGATTCTGCGCAACATGGACCAGCCCGATGCTGACAGTGGTCACGAAAGGCCGGCCCTTCCAGACAAAATGCAGATTTTGCACAGTCTGACGCAGGCTCTCGGCAATTTTCTCCGCCGCTTCCGGCGCGCAGTTTTCCAGCAGGATGCCGAATTCGTCGCCGCCAAGGCGCGCCAGGGTATCGCCTTCGCGCAGCCCTGATTGCAACAAGGCACAGATATGCCGCAACAGTTCGTCGCCTGCCGCGTGACCGCAGGTATCGTTGACCAGCTTGAACTGATCCAGATCGAGGAACATCAGGGCATGGCGACCCGAATGGCGGGTCAGGTTGTGCAGCGCCTGTTCCAGGCGATATTCGAATTCGCGGCGGTTGGCAAGCCCGGTCAAGGCGTCGTGGGTCGCCTGCCACGACAGATTGGCGATGTATTGCCGCTCCTGGGTCATGTCATGCAGCACCAGCACCGTTCCGCTGACTTTGCCGGCATTGCGGATCGGAGCACCCACCAGCGTGACCGACACCGTGCTGCCGTCCAGGCGTTGAATCAACTTGGAGTGCTCACTGCCGCCACTGAGTTGGCCGCTCAGAATATGCTCGATCAGGGTGAAACCGTCGCTCTGTGCATTTTCATCCAGCAGGTTGAACAGCGCCGCCAGCGGCAACCCTGTCGCCTGCTCGGCCTTCCAGTGGGTCAATGCCTCGGCCGCCGGATTCATGTAGGCAATCGCACCGGAAACATCCGTGGTGATCACGCCATCGCCAATCGATTGCAGAGTGATCTGCGCCCGTTCTTTCTCCAGTTGCAGCGCATCGGCGAAGGCATGGCGCTGCTTGAGCAGTTTATGGGTGCGCATCAAGGCCAATGCAATCAAGCCCAGGGCGGTGGCGAGGTTGATCACCAGCAACAGTCGCAGGATCATCCGCGAGCCTTCGCCCAAGGCATCGCTGAAGGCCTTCGCCGCCGGTGTCACACTTTCGTTGATGACGAATATCTGATCCTTCCAGCGCTTGATATCGGCATCGGTGGCCTGCCTGGTGGTGATGCGCTGATGCATCTCCCGCGCAACGGCATCGAGTTGCACCAGATACGCGTCGCCCACCATCCAAAGGTCGATGGCTTTCTCGTGGTAACTGAAGTGCCGGAAATTCAGGTACAGCCAGATCACACTGGTGATGTCATCCGGATGGTTGCCGCCCTTGAGGATCGCCACCCGTGCCGCCGTGATGTCCGGCGGCCGATGATCCAGCGCCACACGCAATTCATGCCCGCCCTGAGGCACGGAAATGGCGTTCTGGTATTTATGAAAAATCGCTTCGTCGCCGCTGTCGGCGTAGAGATTGAGGTAATAGATGGCGTCTTTCTGGCCCTTGGACCACAGGCTCTCACCGGCGACATAACCRCGAACAGCCGACAGTACATAAAGGCTGACACCGCCCAAGAGGGCCTGAAACACCACAACGGCGATAAATGGCCAGACGATGCCCAACAGCCGTGGCGTTCCGAGAGTCCGCTTTTGATTCATGAGGTCCCTTGCGTTAGCACTGCTCGCTCGTCTTCCGGACGAAATCGCTACAGCTAGACTAGGTTGCGATCCCGGTCCCGGCAAGCGACAAGCTTTGCCCGGAGGGAACATCGCGGCCACTGAATTCGGTCGCGATCATGTTTTTTTATCGTATTGAATCGGCGRCTCGCTACAACTGCTGCAAATGCCCATACAGCTTGGCGTATAACCCACCTTCGGCGATCAGTTGCTGGTGGTCGCCGTCCTCGGCAATTTGCCCGCCGTCGAACACCAGCACACGATCGGCTTGTTTTACCGCCGAAAGACGGTGGGCAATGATCAGCGTGGTGCGGTTGCTCAGAAACCGCGCCAGTGCCTGGTGCAGGTTGTATTCGGTGGCGGCATCGAGCGCGGAGGTGGCTTCGTCGAGGATCACCACCTTGGGCTCGGCCAGCACCATCCGGGCGATGGCCAGACGCTGGCGTTGTCCGCCGGACAAACGCACGCCGGAGCGCCCGACGATGCTGTCCAGGCCATGGGGCAAATCCCGGACCGTGCCGTGCAATTGGGCGATTTCCAGCGCCTGCCAACAGGCCTCGTCACTGCGTTCGCGGCCCATGGTCAGGTTGGCGCGGATGGTGTCGTTGAACAGCGCCGGATGTTGCAGGACCACGGCGACATTTTCCCGAACGGTTTCCAGGCCGATCTCTTGCTGGGTTGAACCACCAAAGCGAATGGTGCCCGCCAGCGGCGTATACAAGCCCAGCAGCAGTTGCACCAGCGTGCTCTTGCCGCCGCCACTGGCACCGACGATTGCGACCTTTTCGCCGGGGGCGATGGACAGGTTCATCTGGTTCAGGACCAGTTCATCACCGTAACCGAAACTCAACCCCTGTACTTCCAGCCCGACCGTCTCGCGACCACTGAACGGGTCGACTCCACCCGAGTACTCGGGCTCATCGGCTCGGGACAGCAGCTCGTTGATTCGCGACAGCGCACCACCGGCTGCGTAGTAGGCATATTGCAGGTTCAGCAGTTGTTCCACCGGACCGATCATGAACCACAGGTAGCTGAACACCGCGAGCATCTGGCCGATTGAAAGGTCGGAAAACAGTACGGTGAGCATCGCCGCGGCCCGGAAAATATCGATGCCGAACTGGAACAGCAAGCCGCTGGCCCGGTTCGACGCATCGGTCTTCCATTGCGAGTTCACCGCGTAGTCCCGCACGTCCCGGGCGCGCTGCCCCAAGCGACCGAGGAAAAACCCCTGGCGGTTGCCGGCGCGAACTTCCTGGATCGCATCCAGCGTTTCGGTCAGTGCCTGGGTGAAGCGCGAAGTGCTGTCATTCTCGAGTTTCTTCAGGTGCTTGACCCGCTTGCCCAATTGCACCGTGGCGTAGATCACCAAGGGGTTGAACAGCAGAATCAGCAGCGCCAGTTGCCAGTGCATCCACACCAGAATGCCTGCCGTGCCGACCAGGGTCAGCATGGCCACGAGGAAACGGCTGAGGGTTTCGCCGACGAATTTGTCCAGCGTGTCCAGGTCAGTCACAAGGTGCGTGGTCACCGTGCCGCTGCCCAGGCTTTCGTATTCGCCCAGCGAGATGCGCTTGAGTCGCTCGATCAGCCGCACACGAATCCGATAGACGATGTCCTTGGCCAGCCCGGCGAACAATTTCGCCTGCACTACGTTGAACATCAACGCCGCGCAGCGCAGGGTCAGGGTCACCAGCAGCATCAGGCCGATGTAGCCCGCGGCCTTCTGCCAGCCTTCGGGCAGCGCGTGGTTCATGATCTTCAGCGCGGCATCACCATGCCCCAGCAATACCTCATCCACCAGCAACGGCAGGAGCAAGGGAATCGGTACGCTGCACAAGGTCGCCAGCACGGCCACGCCGTTGGCGATCCACAGGGATTTCTTGTGATGCAGGGCCAGGCGACGGATTTCCGCCCAGCTCAGACGGTCGACACGTTTAGCGGAGGCAACATCATCGGGCAGGTCATGCACAGGCAGCACGCTCCAGCCAGCGGCCGAGCAGCGGGGACAACTCGCTCAAAGGCTGATAGCCATTGGTCAACAATGCCAGTTGGCCGTTACGCTCAGCCAGCAGGGTGGGGAAACCGGCAATGCCCAGGTCCTGGACCCAGGTGAAATCAGCCGCCGTCGCGGTGTGCATATCGGCGCGGTCAAACGCGGCGGCGAATTCGATGCGTGGCAGACCGGCCTGTTCGGCCAGTTCCACCAGCACACTGGCGCGGGTGACGTCGCGCCCTTCGGCATAGAACGCATGCTGAATCAGCCCGAGCAGTTTCCAGGCACAATCCGGTGCCAGTGTGCGCGCCGTCACCAGTGCCCGGCAGGCTGGCTCGGTGTCGTAGACAAAGCCGTCGGGTAACGCGCCTTCAAGCTTGAAGGGCTGGCCGGTGGCCTTGGTGACCGCCTGCCAGTGTTCGAGGATATAGCGCCGGGTACTCGGCTCCAGCGCGGCACCGCTACCGGTGCGCAAACCACCCACGATCAGATGCACCTCCACGCCTGCGGCTTGCGCCTGTTCGACCAGTGCGTTGGCCACCGGAGCAAACCCCCAGCACCAGGAGCACATCGGGTCCATCACATAGAGCAGGCGCGCAGACATGGTTCAGGCCTCGGAGGATGCTTGCTTGTAGTTGAAGCCGATCGGGTGAGGCTGGTTACGAGCCTTGGCCAGTTCGATCTGCTTCTGCCGGTCGATGGCGCTGCGACGGGTCTTCTCACTCAGCTTATCCCAGCAATGCGGGCAACTGATGCCGGCCACGTAATGCTCGGACGCGCGGTCTTCCACGCTGACCGGCGTGCGGCAGGCATGACATTGATCGTAGTCGCCTTCGCTCAGGTCGTGACGAACGGTCACGCGGTTGTCGAACACGAAGCAGTCGCCCTGCCACCTGGTTTCTTCCTGTGGCACCTCTTCGAGATACTTCAGGATGCCACCCTTGAGGTGATAGACCTCGTCGAAGCCTTCGCTAAGCATGTAGCTCGACGCCTTCTCGCAACGGATGCCGCCGGTGCAGAACATCGCGACCTTCTTGTGCACGGCCGGGTCGAAGTTGGCTTTGATGTAGTCGGGAAATTCGCGAAAACTGGTGGTTTTCGGGTCGATGGCGCCTTCGAAGGTACCGATCGAGACCTCGTAATCGTTACGGGTGTCGATCAGCAGTACTTCCGGGTCGCTGATCAGCGCGTTCCAGTCCTGCGGATCGACGTAGGTGCCGACCTTTTTGTTCGGGTCCACGCCTTCCACGCCGAGGGTGACGATTTCTTTCTTGAGTTTGACTTTGGTGCGATAGAACGGCTGATCGTCGCAGTACGACTCTTTGTGATCGATGTCGTCCATGCGAGGGTCGTTCTTGAGCCAGGCCATCAGTCCGTCGATACCTTCGCGACTGCCGGACACGGTGCCGTTGATGCCTTCTTCGGCGATCAGCAGCGTGCCTTTGATGCCGTTGTCGACCATCGCTTGCAGCAGGGGCTCGCGCAGGGCGACGTAATCTTCCAGAGTGACGAACTTATACAGTGCCGCCACGACAATCTGTTGTGTCATGGGTAAATCTCCAGGTGGCTACCCTCGTAAGGGGTGAACCGGATACGAAAAAAAACGCGCCGGGTTAGCGGCGCGTTGGGCATTCTAACAAAAAACCGGTGTTTAGTGCTTGCTGCCGCCAGCACAGGTCGGCGAGGCCGGAGCCGCGTCGATCTGTGCCCATTCCTCTGGCGTGTAGGTATGCAGCGCCAACGCATGGAACTCTCCCATCAGCTCGCCGAGCGTGCCGTAGACCTTCTGGTGGCGCTTGACCCGGTTCAGGCCTTCGAACTGCGTACTGACCACCACAGCCTTGAAATGGGTTTGCAGCCCACGGCTGTGCATATGGCTCTCGTCCAGCACTTGCAGATGCTCGGGCTGAAGCAGGGCCAGCGTCGATTCGATGCGTTGTTGCATGGTCATACCGAACTCCGCTTAAGGCTTTTTCTTGGCTGGTGCAGCCGCGTCTTTCGGCGTCAGCTCGGCGGTCATGTCAGCCAACAGCTTGTTGACCACCGGCACCGCGCTTTCCAGCTTGGCCTGGGTCATCTGGGCCGATTGCTGGGTCAGCTGGGGCATTTTTTCCAGGACTTTCTTGCCCAGTGGCGACTGGTAGAACGCAACCAGGTCCTTGAGCTCGGATTCGGTGAAGTTGGTGGTGTAGAGCTTGATCATGTCCGGCTTGAGTTTGTTCCAGCCAATGGCCTGGTCCAGAGCGGCGTTGGCCTTGGCCTGGTAAGTTTCCAGCACGGCTTTTTTCGACTCAGGGGCTTTGGTCTGTTCGAAACGCTGGGCAAACATCTGCTGTACTTGCATGTACACCGGGGTGCCCAGTTTGTCAGCGTGCGCCATGGTCAGGAAAGCCTCGGCACTGGCGTTATGGCTGGCGGTGTCGGCAAGAACCTGGCCGCTGGCGCAGACCAAAGCAACGGCGGTACAGATGGCACGAAGACGAGTCATCGAGTTTCCTTTTCTAGCTGGCGAGGTAAGACCCCAAGGGCATCCATTCTGCGCCTAAAAAAGTGTGTCGCTCAACCCCGAGCCTTGTCGCGCTTGATTTAGAGGGGTTGAATGGTCAAATTCAGACTAATGGAACCACGGCTGTGGATCACGGCCTAAACTGCGCAATCGGACCTACAGGAGTGAGCAAGATGAGCCGTATCGAAACCGACAGCCTCGGCGAGGTTGAAGTCCCGGATGAAGCCTACTGGGGCGCTCAGACGCAACGCTCGCTGATCAACTTCGCCATCGGCAACGAACGCATGCCGCTGGCGGTGTTGCATGCCCTGGCGCTGATCAAGAAAGCCGCGGCACGGGTCAATGATCGCAACGGCGACGTACCCGCCGATATCGCCCGCCTGATCGAGCAGGCGGCCGACGAAGTGCTCGCCGGCGACCACGACGACCAGTTTCCGCTGGTGGTCTGGCAAACCGGCAGCGGCACCCAGAGCAACATGAACGTCAACGAAGTGATCGCCGGTCGCGCCAACGAGCTGGCCGGCAACCCCCGTGGCGGCAAGTCTCCGGTGCACCCCAACGATCACGTCAATCGCTCCCAGAGCTCCAACGACTGCTTCCCCACCGCCATGCACATAGCGGCCGTCCAGGCGGTGCAACAGCACTTGCTGCCGGCGATCAGCGAACTGTCCGGCGGGCTGGCCGAACTGGCCGCCCGCCACATGAAACTGGTCAAGACCGGCCGAACCCACATGATGGATGCGACACCGATCAGCTTCGGCCAGGAAATCTCGGCCTTCATCGCACAACTCGATTACGCCGAGCGGGCAATCCGCAGCGCACTGCCCGCGGTCTGCGAGCTGGCCCAGGGCGGAACGGCCGTCGGCACCGGGCTGAATTCACCCCACGGCTTCGGCGAGGCCATCGCCGCAGAATTGGCCGCCCTCTCCGGTTTGCCGTTTATCACCGCACCGAACAAGTTCGCCGCACTGGCCGGTCATGAACCGCTGACCACGCTGTCCGGCGCGCTGAAAACCCTCGCCGTGACCCTGATGAAGATCGCCAACGATCTGCGCCTGCTGGGTTCCGGCCCGCGCGCAGGCTTTGCCGAAGTCAAGCTGCCGGCCAATGAACCTGGGAGTTCGATCATGCCGGGCAAGGTCAACCCGACCCAGTGCGAAGCCTTGTCGATGCTGGCCTGCCAGGTGTTGGGCAACGACGTCGCCATCGGTTTTGCGGCCAGTCAGGGCCACTTGCAGCTGAACGTGTTCAAACCGGTGATCATCCATAACCTGCTGCAATCGATCCGTTTACTGGCTGATGGCTGCAGCAACTTCCAGCAGCACTGCGTGGCCGGTCTGGAGCCGGACGCGGAAAAAATGGCTGAACACCTGGAACGAGGCCTGATGCTGGTGACGGCGCTCAACCCGCACATTGGCTATGACAAATCGGCGAAGATCGCCAAGAAGGCCTACAGCGAAGGACTGACCTTGCGCGAAGCGGCGTTGCAACTAGGGTATCTGACGGACGAAGAGTTCGATGCATGGGTGAGGCCGGAGAATATGCTGGAGGCTGGGGCCAAGGGCTGAGTTCTGTAGCGCCTGACAGTCCGTCATCGCGGGCAAGCCACGCTCCCACAGGTTTCGAGTCGTTCATGAACATTGTGGACGACGCAAAACCTGTGGGAGCGTGGCTTGCCCGCRATGAACGATGACGCGGTCTAACTGGCAGCCATCCGCACCTTCCGCGCCTTCAACCCGGCAATCAGCGAAGGCCCCAACGCCACCAGCGCCGACCCCAGCACCACCAGCACCGCACCGCCATAACCCAAACCATTGATCGTCTCGGCATGCACATAGTCGGGCCACAACCACGCAGCCATGGCAACCGCCGCAAAAGTCACCAACGGCGTGATGGCCAGCGTTGCGCTGACCCGGGAGGCCTCCCAATGGGCCAGGGCCTCGGCAAACGCGCCATAGGCAATCAGGGTGTTGAGGCAGCACGCCAGCAGCAACCAACCCTGCAACGGGTTCAATTGCAACGCTTCGAGCGGATGCACCCACGGCGTCAACAGCAGCGCGCAAAACAGGTAGATCACCATCATCACCTGCAGCGAATTCCACACCGTCAGCAATTGCTTCTGCCCCAGGGCATAGAAGGTCCAGACCGTGGACGCCAGCAGCACCAGCAGCACGCCGGCGGTGTAGTCGGTCAGCGACGTGAGCAATTCACTCAAGCGCTGGTTGAAAAACAGCGCAAAACCCATCAGCAGTACCAACAACCCGATCCCCTGCCCCAGGCTGAACCGCTCCTTGAACACAAACACGCTGGCGATCAGCAGCATGATCGGCCCCATCTGCACCACCAGTTGCGCCGTGCCGGGGCTGAGCAGGTTCAGGCCCATCAAATACAGCACATAGTTACCGACCAGGCCGAGCACCGCCATCAGCACCAGCCAGCCACCACGAGGACCGAGCACTTTGCGGCTGGGCAGGCGCCTGGTGGCCGCCAAGTAAATGAACAGGCAGCCGCCAGACACCAACAGGCGAAACCAGGTCACCGTCACCGGGTCCATCACCAGCAGCACCTGCTTGAGCTTGATCGGCAGGATTCCCCACAACAACGCGGTCAACAAGGCCAGGAACAGACCGTAACCCCAGCGACCCGATGAAATGTGCATGTGAACCCCAACGCCAACTGACAGGAGCCGTCATTCTAGGCCTGGAGCGGTGGCGTACACAGGCACAGTTTGAGACTGGCCGCGAATGAAACTGTGCAGGTCGCAATACCGTGGCGCGCCCATCGCGAGCAAGCTCGCTCCCACAGTGTCTAGCGGCGATCATTAATCTTGTGTACGCCACAAAACCTGTGGGAGCGAGCTTGCTCGCGATGGCTATCTAACTGACAACAAGGTACATCAAGGCTTAACGCACCGCCTCAAACAGTCCCGTAGCCCCCATCCCGCCCCCCACGCACATGGTGACGATGCCGTAACGCAGATTGCGTCGCTGCAACTCACGAACCAGATGCCCGACCTGACGCGAACCGGTCATGCCGAACGGGTGACCGATGGAAATCGAGCCGCCGTTGACGTTGTACCGGGCGTTGTCGATTTCCAGGCGGTTACGGCTGTACAGGCACTGCGAGGCGAAGGCTTCGTTGAGTTCCCACAGGTCGATGTCGTCAATCCGCAAGCCTTTGGCCTTGAGCAGTTTCGGTACCGAAAACACCGGGCCGATGCCCATCTCGTCCGGCGCGCAACCGGCCACGGTAAAACCGCGAAAGAACGCTTTCGGCTTGAGCCCCAGTTCCAGCGCTTTTTCCAGGCTCATTACCAGGGTCATTGACGCGCCGTCAGACAGTTGCGAAGAGTTGCCGGCCGTGACCGAGCCATCTTCTGCGAAAACCGGTTTCAACCCGGACAGACTTTCCAGGGTGGTGTCCGGGCGGTTGCAGTCATCGCGGTCGACGATGCCGTCGAGGATCTGTGCCTGACCGGTGCTTTTGTCTTCGACACGATACTTCACCGCCATCGGTACGATTTCATCGCAGAACAGCCCGGCGGCCTGCGCCTCTGCGGTACGCTGCTGGCTTTGCAGCGCATACAGGTCCTGCTCTTCACGGCTGACGCTGTACCGACGCGCGACAATTTCAGCGGTCTGGCCCATCGGGAAGTAGATGCCCGGCACCTGCTCCTTGAGCAGCGCGTTGATCAGGTTGTCGGTGTTGACGCTCTTCATGGTCAGGCTGATGGACTCGACGCCGCCGGCGACGATGATGTCGCTGCAACCCGAAGCGATCTGGTTGGCGGCAATGGCGATCGCCTGCAAGCCCGAGGAACAGAAGCGGTTGAGGGTCATGCCGGCCGTGCCGATGCCCAGGCGCGACAGCACCGCGACATTGCGACCGATATTGAAACCCTGGGCGCCTTCGTTGGAACCGGCGCCAACGATGCAGTCCTCGACGCTCGCCGGATCGATACCGGAGCGCGCCAACAGTGCATCGACACAGTGTGCCGCCATGTCGTCCGGGCGGGTCATGTTGAATTTACCGCGAAAGGATTTGGCCAGGCCGGTCCGCACGCTGTCGACGATCACCACTTCACGCATGACATACCTCATTGTTGTTATCGGTTGAGAGTGGACCGAGCATAAGTCCAGCTCTTCTCCAACCGCGACAATCATTCACCTCGCGTATGCGTAACCATCGCTTCAATCCTTGTCCTTACGCTTGCGTTCATGCCGGTCGGATTTTTCGAAAGCCTCCTCCAGTGCCCGGTTGATAGTGCGCAAGACTTTGACCCGTGCCCAGCGCTTGTCATTGGCTTCCACCAGGGTCCATGGCGCAATCTCGGTGCTGGTACGGTCGACCATGTCACCGACCGCCGCGCGATAGTCATCCCATTTTTCACGGTTGCGCCAGTCGTCTTCAGTGATCTTGAAGCGCTTGAAGGGAATCTTTTCGCGCTCCTCGAAGCGCTCCAGTTGCGTCTGTTTGTCGATGGACAGCCAGAACTTGACCACGATCACACCGGCGTCGGTGAGCTGTTCTTCGAAATCGTTGATTTCACCGTAGGCACGCAGCCAGTCCGCCGGGCTGCAAAAACCTTCAATGCGCTCCACCAACACCCGGCCATACCAGGAGCGGTCGAACACGGTGAACTTGCCCCGGGCCGGAAGGTGTCGCCAGAAACGCCACAGATAGGGCTGAGCCCGTTCTTCTTCGGTGGGCGCGGCAATCGGCACGATGCTGTACTGGCGCGGGTCAAGCGCTGCCGCCACCCGACGGATCGCCCCGCCCTTGCCCGCCGCGTCGTTGCCCTCGAACACCGCCACCAGTGCATGGCGGCGCATGCGCTTGTCGCGCATCAACCCGGAAAACCGCGCTTGCTCGGTGATCAGCCGTTCTTCGTAATCATCCTTGTCCAGGTTCAGGGTCAGGTCCAGGCTGTCGAGCAGGTTCACTTGATCGACGCTGGGGAACACTGGCGCGGCGCTGACCTTTTCCGGGTGGATCGTCGGCCGCTGCAATGCGCCGTGCAGGCCCGCCAGCAGAATCCGCCCCACGGCCAGACTGCGATAATGCGCATCCGCCCCGGCGATCACATGCCACGGCGCATAGTCACGGCTGGTGCGCCGCAGCACCCGCTCCCCATATTTCACGAACCTGTCGTAGGTTTGCGACTGCTGCCAGTCCAACGGGCTGATACGCCAGCTGTGCAGCGGGTCGTCGGCCAGCGCCTTGAGTCGCGCCTTCATTTGCTTCTTGGAGAGGTGAAACCAGAACTTGAAGATCAGCGCACCTTCATCGCACAGCATTTTTTCCAGGCGCTCGGCGCCGTTGATCGCCTGGTCCAATCGCGGATCCTTGAACTCGCCATGGACCCGCCCCTGCAGCATCTGGCTGTACCAGTTGCCGAAGAAAATCCCCATGCGCCCCTTGGCCGGCAGCATCCGCCAGTACCGCCAGGCCGGTGGCCGCGCCAGCTCTTCGTCGGTTTGCTGATCGAACGTGCGAACCTCGATCAGACGCGGATCCATCCATTCGTTGAGCACCTTGATCGTCTCGCCCTTGCCCGCACCTTCGATGCCATTGATCAAAATGATCACTGGAAAGCGGCGTTGCTGCTGCAATTCGAATTGCGCTTCGAGCAACGCTTCGCGCAGGGCCGGGACTTCGGCGTCATAGGTGTCTTTGTCGATGGCGTGATCGATTTCGGCAGATTCAAACATGAGCGGCTCCCTTCCAGATGTGAGCAAGACTAGCGGATGGAACTGAGGGTCAGCAGAGATTTTCCTGATGGTCCCCTCGCCACAAAGAGCTTGGCCACGCCATCGATCGGCTAGAATGTCGGCCTTGCCGTTGCCGAGCCTGCCATGAAACCTGAACTGCCCCACGCCCAGCTCGACTGGGATGACCAAGGTCGTCCGTATTCGCGAGTGTTCGACGATGTGTATTTCTCCGACCAGTCGGGGCTGGACGAAACCCGCTATGTCTTTATCGAGCAGAACCGCTTGGCGGAACGCTTTGCTGCCTTGCCGGAGGGCGGACGCCTGGTCATCGGTGAAACGGGCTTTGGCACGGGACTGAATTTTCTGTGTGCCTGGCAGGTGTTCGAACAACACGCGGCGGCCGGAGCGCGGCTGCATTTTGTCAGCGTCGAAAAGTACCCGTTGAGCCCGGCCGACTTGCAACGTGCCCTGGCGCTTTGGCCGGAACTCAAGGTGTTTGCCGATCAATTGCTGGCGCAGTACGTGGCGATCCATCAGGGTTTTCAGCGCCTGACGCTGGATAACGGTCGCGTCACCCTGACGCTGCTGATCGGTGACGCATTGGAGCAACTGCCGCAACTCGATGCCCGAATCGACGCCTGGTTCCTCGACGGTTTCGCTCCGGCGAAGAACCCCGACATGTGGACCGCCGAACTGTTTGCCGAACTGGCGCGCCTGGCCGCTCCCGGTGCATCCATCAGCACATTCACCAGCACCGGTTGGGTGCGGCGCTTGCTCAACGCCGCCGGTTTCAAGATGAAACGCACCCCAGGCATCGGCCACAAATGGGAAATCCTGCGCGGCGAGTTCCTCGGCTGGCCCCAGGACGTGCCCGCCCCGGTGCCCGATAAACCCTGGTTTGCCCGCCCGGCGCAACTGACCGGCGAACGCCAGGCACTGGTGATCGGGGCCGGGCTGGCCGGTTGCGCCAGCGCCGCCAGCCTCGCCGCGCGGGGCTGGCAAGTGACAGTGCTGGAGCGCCACGACGATATCGCCCAGGAAGCCTCGGGCAACCCGCAGGGCGTGCTCTACCTGAAGTTATCGGCCCATGGCACGGCGCTGTCGCAAATGATCGTCAGCGGGTTCGGTTACACCCGACGACTGCTCGAACATTTGCAACGGGGTCACGATTGGGACGATTGCGGCGTGTTGCAACTGGCCTTCGATGCCAAGGAAGCCGAACGCCAAGTGCAATTGGCCGCGGCATTTCCGGCGGACTTGTTGCACCTGCTGGATCAACCCGAGGCACAGGCCGTGGCCGGTATCGGGCTGGCACAGGGGGGCCTGTTCTATCCCGAAGGCGGCTGGGTCCACCCACCGGCGCTGTGCCAGTGGCAGGCCGCGCACCCGCGAATTCAATTGCTCACCCATCGCGATGCGCTGGAACTGCGCAAGGTTGACGATCAGTGGCAAGCCTGGAACGGCGAGCGTCTGCTCGCCAGTGCACCGGTGGTGGTGCTGGCCGGGGCCGCCGAAATCCGGCGATTCCCCGAGAGTGCCGAGTTACCGCTCAAACGCATTCGCGGGCAAATCACCCGCCTGGGGCAAACCCCGCAAAGCCAGGCCCTGAGCACCGTGGTGTGTGCCGAAGGCTATGTCGCCCCTGCACGTTTGGGCGAACACACGCTGGGGGCCAGTTTCGATTTCAAGAGCGATGACCTGACGCCGACCACGGCCGAACACCTGGGCAACCTGACCATGCTCGAAGAGATTTCCCACGATCTGGTCGAGCGTCTACAGGCCGACAAACTTGCGCCTGAAAGCCTCCAGGGGCGCGCCGCTTTTCGCTGCACCAGCCCTGACTACTTGCCAATCGTCGGACCATTGGCCGACACCCAGGCGTTCGCTCAGGCGTATGCAGCGCTGGGCAAGGATGCCCGACAAGTGCCGGACGTCGAATGCCCATGGCTTGACGGTTTGTACATCAACAGCGGCCACGGCTCGCGCGGTCTGATCACCGCGCCGCTGTCCGGGGAACTGCTGGCGGCCTGGCTGGACAACGAACCCCTGCCCTTGCCCAGAAGCGTCGCCGAAGCCTGCCATCCCAATCGGTTTGCCTTGCGGCGCCTGATCCGGGGCAAGTAGTCGATACAGCAGCCTAAGTCGCCCTCACGGGGCGATTCGGCCGTGGTCAGCCACGCATATAACTCATCGGTCTAAAACTCCCCTTACCGAGGAGGGTCACTTTCTGAGTACCCGCCGTTTGGCGCGGTATCGATTGACCCTCCCCAACGGAAAAACCGGTAAGGAATTTATGTGCGGATTAGCTGGCGAGTTACGTTTTGATCATCAACCTGCAGACCTTGCAGCCGTTGAACGAATCACCCATCACCTGGCCCCTCGCGGCCCCGACGCTTGGGGTTTTCATAGCCAGGGGCCGGTTGCCCTGGGCCATCGGCGCCTGAAAATCATGGACCTGTCGGACGGCTCGGCGCAGCCGATGATCGACCCGCAATTGGGCTTGTCCCTGGCCTTCAACGGGGCGATCTACAACTTTCCGGAATTGCGCGCCGAGCTTGAAAGCCTGGGATACGCCTTCTATTCCGGTGGCGACACCGAAGTGCTGCTCAAGGGCTATCACGCCTGGGGCGAAGCCTTGTTGCCGAAACTCAACGGTATGTTTGCCTTTGCCGTTTGGGAGCGCGATGCCCAACGCCTGTTCATCGCTCGCGACCGACTCGGCGTGAAACCGCTGTACCTGTCGCGCACCGGCCAACGCCTGCGCTTCGCCTCGGCGCTGCCGGCATTGCTCAAGGGCGGTGACATCAACCCGATCCTCGATCCTGTAGCGCTCAATCACTATCTGAATTTCCACGCCGTGGTCCCGGCACCGCGCACCTTGCTGGCGGGAATTGAAAAACTGCCGCCGGCCACCTGGATGCGCATCGAAGCCGATGGTCGCACCGAGCAGAAAACCTGGTGGACCCTGCCCTACGGTCCTCACGCCGATGAGACGGATCTGACCCTCGAAGACTGGCGCGACCGTGTGCTCGACAGTACCCGCGAAGCGGTCGCCATCCGCCAACGCGCGGCAGTGGATGTCGGCGTGCTGCTATCGGGCGGTGTCGATTCAAGCCTGCTGGTGGGCTTGCTGCGGGAAGTCGGCGTGGACAATCTGTCGACCTTCTCCATCGGCTTCCAGGATGCCGGCGGCGAGCGTGGAGACGAGTTCCAGTATTCGGACCTGATCGCCCGACACTACGGCACGCAGCATCACCAGTTGCGCATCGATGAAAAAGAAATCATCGAACAACTGCCCGCCGCGTTCCGCGCCATGAGCGAACCGATGGTCAGCCATGACTGCATCGCCTTCTACCTGTTGTCCCGGGAAGTGGCCAAACATTGCAAGGTGGTGCAAAGCGGCCAGGGCGCCGACGAACTGTTCGCCGGTTACCACTGGTATCCGCAAGTGGATGGTGCAAGCGATCCGTATGCCGCGTACCGCGAAGCGTTTTTCGACCGTAGCTACGACGATTACGGCGCCACCGTGCAACCGAAATGGCTGACTGCGAATGACGCCGCCGGTGACTTCGTCAAAACCCATTTCGCCCAGCCCGGTGCCGAGGCGGCGGTGGACAAAGCCTTGCGTCTGGACAGCACGGTGATGCTGGTGGACGACCCGGTCAAACGGGTCGACAACATGACCATGGCCTGGGGCCTGGAAGCACGCACGCCGTTTCTCGACTACCGCCTGGTGGAGCTGTCGGCCCGGATCCCAGGGCGTTTCAAACTGCCGGACGGCGGTAAGCACGTCTTGAAAGAAGCCGCGCGACAAGTGATTCCCAGTGAAGTGATCGACCGCAAGAAAGGTTACTTCCCGGTGCCGGGCCTCAAGCATTTGCAGGGCGATACGCTGGAATGGGTGCGCGAGCTGCTGCTCGATCCCGGCCAGGATCGCGGCCTGTTCAATCCCGCGATGCTCGACCTTCTGCTGACTGACCCGCAGGGACAACTGACGCCGTTGCGCGGCTCGAAGCTGTGGCAACTGGCGGCCCTCAACCTGTGGCTCAGCGAACAAGGAGTCTGACCGATGAAACCTCATACCACAGCGTTCAGCCAACGCCTGTTGCGCGGCCAGTCGCCCTCCTACGAACGCCTGCAGGCACGCCTGGCCGAAGACCGCAGTGCGCTCGGCGCGGCACCGATTGCCGTGCATTGCGGCTGGGGCCGCTTGCTGATCGGGCACACCTTCGCCGATGCCGCGAGCCTCGCCGGGGAGTTGCTCAACGAGCGGCCCGGCGAACGGGATATTGCGCTGTACGTCGCCGCGCCCCAGCAAGTGCTGGGGCTGGAGCCGACGCAGCTGTTCCTCGACCCGTCCGATACCTTGCGCCTGTGGTTCAGCGATTACCGTCAGGCGACCCGGGTGTTTCGCGGTTTCCGCATTCGCCGCGCGCAAAGCGATGCCGACTGGCAGGCGATCAATCAGCTGTATCAGGCGCGCGGCATGCTGCCGATCGACGCCACCCTGCTCACTCCGCGTCACCTGGGCGGCCCGATGTACTGGCTGGCCGAAGACGAGGACAGCGGCGCCGTCATCGGCAGCGTCATGGGCCTCAATCACCACAAGGCCTTCAACGATCCCGAACACGGCAGCAGCCTGTGGTGCCTGGCGGTCGACCCGCACTGTGCGCGACCGGGTGTCGGAGAGGTGCTGGTGCGGCATCTGATCGAGCACTTCATGAGTCGCGGGCTCGCCTACCTCGACCTGTCCGTGCTGCACAATAACCGACAGGCGAAAAACCTTTACGCCAAGCTCGGTTTTCGCAACCTGTCGACCTTCGCCATCAAGCGCAAGAACGGCATCAATCAGCCGCTGTTTCTCGGGCCCGGTCCGGAAGCCGCGTTCAACCCGTACGCGCGGATCATCGTCGAGGAAGCACATCGTCGTGGCATTGATGTGCACGTCGATGACGCCGAGGCCGGGATGTTCACCCTCAGCCATGGCGGGCGCCGGGTACGCTGCCGTGAATCCCTGAGCGATCTGACCAGCGCCATCAGCATGAGCCTGTGCCAGGACAAAAGCCTGACCCACAAAATGCTCAAGGCAGCCGGGTTGAACCTGCCGGCGCAGCAATTGGCGGGTAACGCCGATGACAATCTGGCATTCCTCGATGAATACCAGCGCGTGGTGGTCAAGCCACTGGATGGTGAACAGGGGCAAGGGGTGGCGGTGGATTTGCGCACCATCGAGGAGGTGCAGCAAGCCATAGAAGCCGCTCGCCACTTCGACAGCCGCGTGCTGCTGGAGAGTTTCCACGAGGGCCTCGACCTACGCATTGTGGTGATCGGTTTTGAAGTGGTCGCCGCCGCCATTCGCCGGCCGGCCGAAGTGGTCGGCGACGGCCAGCACTCCATCGGTGCATTGATCGAAGCCCAGAGCCGGCGGCGGCAAGCGGCCACGGGCGGCGAAAGCAAGATCCCGCAGGACCAGGAAACCCGGCGCACCTTGCGTGCCGCGGGATACGACTACAGCAGCATTCTGCCGGCCGGTGAGCATCTGTTCGTACGACGTACGGCGAATCTTCATACAGGCGGTGTTCTTGAAGATGTAACGGCGATCCTGCATCCAACGCTAGTGGACGCCGCCGTGCGGGCCGCGCGGGCGCTGGACATTCCCATGGTCGGCCTCGACCTGATGGTGTCCGCCGCTGACCAGCCGAACTATGTATTTATCGAAGCCAACGAACGGGCCGGGCTGGCCAATCACGAACCGCAGCCGACGGCGGAGCGGTTTGTGGATCTGTTGTTTCCGTACAGTCAGCCGGTGGTCTCTTAGCCATGTGTTGTCTGGACTGATGCCATCGCGAGCAGGCTCGCTCCCACATTTGATCGCATTCCCCTGTAGGAGCGAGCTTGCTCGCGATGGCGGCCTTACTGGCGATAACCCATCAGGAGTTTCCATGATCAGCAAAATCCCCGAACCAGACCTCGGTTACCTGCAAAAAGTCCTGCTGGAAATGCTCGCCATTCCCAGCCCCACCGGGTTCACCGATACGATCGTGCGCTACGTCGCCGAACGCCTTGAAGAACTCGGTATTCCCTTCGAGCTGACCCGTCGCGGCACCATCCGCGCCACGCTCAAGGGCAAGAAGAACAGCCCCGACCGTGCCGTTTCCGCCCACCTGGACACCATCGGCGCGGCGGTGCGGGCGGTGAAGGACAACGGCCGCCTGACCCTCGCGCCGCTCGGCTGCTGGTCCAGCCGCTTTGCCGAAGGCAGCCGGGTCAGCCTGTTTACCGACAACGGCGTGATTCGCGGCAGCGTCTTGCCGCTGATGGCGTCCGGGCACGCGTTCAATACTGCCGTGGATGAGATGCCGATCAGCTGGGATCACATCGAGTTGCGCCTGGATGCCTACTGCGCCACCCGTGCCGACTGCGAGTCGCTGGGCATCAGCGTCGGCGATTTCGTCGCCTTCGACCCGCTGCCAGAGTTCACCGAAACCGGCCACATCAGCGCCCGCCACCTCGACGACAAGGCCGGGGTGGCCGCGCTGCTGGCGGCGCTCAAAGCGATTGTCGACAGTGGCGAAGAGTTGATGATCGACTGCCATCCGCTGTTCACCATCACCGAGGAAACCGGCAGCGGCGCCGCGGCTGCGTTGCCCTGGGACGTCAGTGAATTCGTCGGCATCGACATCGCACCGGTCGCGCCAGGCCAACACTCCAGTGAGCATGCGGTGAGCATCGCGATGCAGGATTCCGGTGGGCCGTATGACTATCACCTGTCGCGCCACCTCCTGCGCCTGGCCAGCGACAACGAGTTGCCCGCCCGCCGCGACCTGTTCCGCTACTACTTCAGCGACGCACATTCAGCGGTCACCGCCGGCCACGACATTCGCACCGCCCTGCTCGCCTTCGGCTGCGACGCCACCCACGGTTACGAACGCACCCACATCGACAGCCTCGCCGCCCTGAGCCGCCTGCTCGGTGCATACATCCTCAGCCCGCCAGTGTTTGCCAGCGATGCGCAACCGGCCAAGGGTTCACTGGACCGTTTCAGCCATCAACTCGAACACGACACGCAGATGGAAAGCGATACGCGGGTACCGTCAGTGGACAGTCTGGTGGGGCAACGGTCGGAGAACTGATCCGTTTTTTTTGTTGCTGGAGAGATCACCATCGCGAGCAAGCTCGCTCCCACAGTTGATTGGTGGTGAACACAATTATCCGGTTCGCCGCTGAGCCCTGTGGGAGCGAGCGTGCTCGCGATGGCGGCAGATCGGACAACATAAAACAACCAAGCTAGCGGCAATCTCGCATTCGCCGTAGCATCGCGCCATTGATCCAGCCGAGGTACCTATGCTGATTCCCTACGACCAACTTCAAGTCGACACCCTCACCCGCCTGATCGAGGACTTCGTGACCCGCGACGGCACGGACAATGGTGACGACACGCCACTGGAAACCCGCGTACTGCGCGTGCGCCAGGCCTTGACCAAGGGCCAGGCACTGATTGTCTTCGACCCGCAAAGCGAGCAATGCCAACTGATGCTCAAGCACGACGTGCCCAAACACCTGTTTGATTGAAGCCTTCAGCGTCCCTTGGTCTTCGCCAGTTTGTTCTGGATACGTTCGTAGATTTCCGAGCGGTGAACTTTGACGTCCTGCGGCGCTTCGACACCAAAGCGAATGTTGTTTCCATTGATCGCGAGAACGCGCACGGAAATGTTGTCAGCGATGGAAATGGTTTCGCCCACAACGCGAGTGAGTACGAGCATGAGGAGTGTCCTTCAGGGGTTACTGGCCCTTGAAGATGCCCGGCCCGCGGTTTGCCTACAATGCTTCGGCAGCAAACCAGACCGGACTGACAGCCATGACGCACTACGCTTACGGAAAGGTCTGACAATCCGGCTGATTGTAGGGCCGATCTGTCAGGATGCGGAGAATCGCGGCCCGAACAGGATGATGCTCGCGCCGATCACACACAACGCCACGCCAAGCCAGTCCGAACCCAGCGGACGAATCCGTTCGACCACGGCCAACCAGCCGATTGACGCAATGATGTAGATGCCGCCGTAAGCGGCGTAGGCGCGGCCGGCGTAGGTGGCTTCGATACGGGTCAGCAGCAGGGCGAACAGGGTCAGGCTGAGGAGCGCCGGCACTACCCACCACATGCTTTTACCCTGGCGCAGCCACATCCAGAAGGCGAAGCAACCGGCAATTTCGAACAGCGCGGCGAGGAAAAACCACAGGTAATTGAGCATGCAAGCGTCTCGCGAGGATGGCCGATGGCGGCCACCCTAACCACAGTGTTGCCTGCGAGCAAGATCAGCTTGCCGATTGCCTGGCCTTGGCGCGCATTTTGTCGGCCATGACGGTCATTTCGTTGTAGAGCAGTTGCGGGTTCTTCTGCTTGAGCGCCCAGGCCATGCGGCCCTGTTCGTGGGGCAGGATCATGAACTCGCCGGCGGCGACCTGCCGGTAGATGTAGTCGGCGATGTCAGCGGCGCTGATCGGCGAGCTTTCCAGCAATTTGCCGACCTGGGCTTTCATGGCCGGGGTCGGACCGCGGAAGGAGTCCAGCAGGTTGGTCTGGAAGAACGACGGACACACCACATGCACGCCGACTTCCTGATGCGCCAGTTCGATCAACAGGCTCTCGGACAACGCCACCACACCCGCCTTGGCCACGTTGTAGTTGCTCATCGCCGGGCCTTGCATCAGCGCGGCCATGGACGCGATGTTGATGATCTTGCCTTTGCTTTTTTCCAGCAGCGGCAGGAAAGCCTTGCAGCCCTTGACCACGCCCATCAGGTTGATTGCGATCTGCCAGTCCCAATCCTCCAGGGACAACTCGCTGAAGAACCCGCCAGACGCCACACCCGCGTTATTAACGATGACATCGATGCCGCCGAGCTTGACTTCGCAGGCCTGGGCGAACGCCGTCAACTGGCTGTAGTCGCGCACGTCGCAGCGCTGGATGAAACCGTCGCCACCGGCTTCGCGGACCAGTTTCAGGGTTTCCTGCAAGCCGGGCTCGCTGACGTCCGACAACGCCAGTTGCCAGCCTTCACGCGCCCAGCGCAGCGCGATTTCGCGACCCAGGCCAGAGCCTGCACCAGTGATCATCATGCGATTTTGCATAGCAAACAGCCTTGTTGTTCTCGGAAGATGCACCGAGTGTAGCGAAGGAGATCGCCCGACCCACGCTCCATCAGATTGCTGAATGGCCCGAGCAAACCGCGGGAGCCTTTGAAGTAACCAATGCAACAAAAAAAGATAGCGACCCGCCAGGCATCGGCATAGGGGACGGCCTTCATAGACCGTACCCCTGCCACACCACCCGGCATGCGGGTCCGCACCGGGCGGTTCGAGGGATTGAGGTCAGGAGAGACGTGGAAGTCCCAAGCGATCAAACCACGCGAGATTAAGCACCCAATTCAAGGCCCATCGACTGTTGTCCCACCAACGACGGGTGTTACATGCCACTTTCTGGGCGACTTCTTTACTCGCACCCAAAG
>NZ_JBFUHY010000032.1:0-52328 GCF_056402155.1 Pseudomonas sp. P4_C1 | reverse complement strand
CCCACAGGGGATGGGGGTTAGTTGTCGTAACCCAGATTAGGCGCCAGCCAACGCTCGGTCACGCTCAGCTCCTGGCCTTTGCGCGAGGTGTAGCTCTGCACCTGGTCCTTGTCGATCTTGCCCACGGCAAAGTATTGCGCCTGCGGGTGAGCGAAGTACCAGCCGCTGACCGCTGCCGCCGGGAACATGGCGTAGTGTTCGGTGAGGAACACGCCGCTGCGGCCTGCGCGCATTTCTTCGGCTTCTGGATCGAGCAGGGCGAACAGCTGGGCTTTCTCGGTGTGATCCGGGCACGCCGGGTAGCCCGGAGCCGGGCGGATGCCAGTGTATTGCTCTTTGATCAGCGCCTCGTTGTCCAGCGTCTCATCCTTGGCGTAACCCCAGTAGTCTTTACGCACCTGCTGGTGCAGCCACTCGGCGCAGGCCTCGGCCAGGCGGTCGGCCAGGGCCTTGACCATGATCGAGTTGTAATCGTCGCCGGCGTCCTGGTAGGCCTTGGCCACCTCTTCGGCACCGATCCCCGCGGTGGTGATGAAGCCACCCACGTAGTCGGTCACTTCACTGTCTTTGGGCGCAACGAAGTCGGCCAGGGAGAAGTTCGGCTTGCCGTCGGTCTTGATGATCTGCTGGCGCAGGTGGTGCAGCTTGGCCATTGGCTTGCCGTCATCGCCATAGAGCTCGATGTCGTCGTCATGCACCTGGTTGGCCGGCCAGAAGCCGAACACCGCGCGGGCGCTGATCAGTTTCTCGTCGATCAGTTTAGTGAGCATTTCCCGGGCATCTTTGTATAGCGAGGTGGCGGCTTCACCGACCACTTCGTCCTGGAGGATGCGCGGGAACTTGCCGGCCAGGTCCCAGGATATGAAAAACGGCGTCCAGTCGATGTATTCGGCCAGAACGTTGAGGTCGATGTTGTCCAGCACCCGCGTACCGGTGAAAGTCGGTTTGACCGGTGTGTAGCTCGCCCAGTCGAATTGCGGCTTCTTGGCGATGGCCGCGCCGTAGCTCAGGCGTTCGGTGCGGGCGCTGCGGTTGGCAGTGCGCTCGCGAACCTCGATGTAGTCCTGGCGGGTTTTCTCGACGAAACCGGCCTTGAGTTCCCTGGACAGCAACTGGGTCGCCACGCCCACGGCGCGGGAGGCGTCGGTGACGTAGATCACCGCGTCGTTGCTGTACTTGGGCTCGATCTTCACCGCCGTGTGCGCCTTGGAGGTGGTGGCGCCACCGATCATCAACGGCAGGTGGAAGTCCTGACGCTGCATTTCGCGGGCGACGTGGACCATTTCATCCAGCGACGGGGTGATCAGGCCGGACAGGCCGATGATGTCGCACTTCTGTTCCTTGGCCACCTGGAGGATTTTCTCCGCCGGCACCATCACGCCGAGGTCGACGATGTCATAGCCGTTACAGCCCAGCACCACGCCAACGATGTTCTTGCCGATGTCGTGCACGTCGCCTTTGACGGTCGCCATCAGGATCTTGCCCTTGGCCTCTGGCTTGTCGCCTTTTTCCAGTTCGATGAACGGGATCAGGTGCGCCACGGCCTGCTTCATCACGCGAGCGGATTTCACCACTTGCGGCAGGAACATTTTACCGGCGCCGAACAGGTCGCCGACGATGTTCATGCCGGCCATCAACGGGCCTTCGATCACTTCGATCGGGCGGGCGAAGGATTGGCGCGACTCTTCGGTGTCTTCAACGATGTGGGTGGTGATGCCTTTGACCAGCGCATGCTCCAGACGCTTGTTGACGTCCCAGTTGCGCCACTCTTCGGTCTCGGCTTCCTTGACACTGCCGTCGCCCTTGTATTTGTCGGCGATGGCGAGGAGAGCGTCGGTGCCTTCCGGGGTGCGGTTGAGGATCACGTCTTCCACGGCGTCGCGCAGTTCCACCGGGATCTGGTCGTAGATCTCCAGTTGGCCGGCGTTGACGATGCCCATGGTCAGCCCGGCGCGGATTGCGTACAGCAGGAATACCGAATGGATTGCCTCGCGCACCGGGTTGTTGCCACGGAACGAGAACGACACGTTGGACACGCCACCGGAGGTCAGCGCATACGGTAGCTCGTCGCGGATGTAAGCACAGGCATTGATGAAATCGACGGCGTAGTTGTTGTGCTCTTCGATACCGGTGGCCACCGCGAAGATGTTCGGGTCGAAGATGATGTCTTCCGGCGGGAAGTCCACTTCGTTGACCAGAATATCGTAGGAGCGCTTGCAGATTTCTTTCTTGCGCGCTTCGGTGTCGGCCTGGCCGGCTTCGTCGAAGGCCATCACCACTACCGCGGCGCCGTAGCGCTTGCACAGTTTGGCGTGATGAATGAACTGCTCGACGCCTTCTTTCATGCTGATCGAGTTGACGATGCCCTTGCCCTGGATGCATTTCAGGCCGGCTTCGATCACTTCCCACTTCGAGGAGTCGATCATGATCGGCACGCGGGAGATGTCCGGTTCGCCGGCAATCAGGTTGAGGAAGGTCACCATGGCCTTCTTCGAATCGAGCATCCCTTCGTCCATGTTGATGTCGATCACCTGGGCGCCGGCTTCGACCTGCTGCAGGGCGACTTCCAGGGCTTCGGTGTAGTTGTCTTCGCGGATCAGGCGGGCGAACTTGGCGGAACCGGTGATGTTGGTCCGCTCGCCGACGTTGACGAACAGCGAACTGCGATCGATGGTGAACGGCTCAAGGCCCGAGAGGCGGCACGCCTTGGGAATGTCCGGAATCTCGCGCGGCGCATAACCGGCCACGGCCTTGGCGATGGCTTCGATGTGGCCCGGCGTGGTGCCGCAGCAACCGCCGACGATGTTGAGGAAGCCGCTCTGGGCGAATTCTTCGATGACCTTGGCGGTTTCCGATGGCAGTTCGTCGTACTCGCCGAATTCGTTCGGCAGGCCGGCGTTCGGGTGCGCGGAAACGTGGGTGTTGGCCTTGTTCGACAGCTCTTCGAGGTACGGGCGCAGTTCGCGGGCGCCGAGGGCGCAGTTCAGGCCGACGGAAATCGGCTTGGCGTGGGCCACGGAGTTCCAGAAGGCTTCAGTGGTCTGGCCGGACAGCGTGCGGCCCGAGGCGTCAGTGATGGTGCCGGAAATCATGATCGGCAGTTCGACGCCCAGTTCTTCGAACACGCCCTGGACGGCGAAGATCGCGGCCTTGGCGTTCAGTGTGTCGAAAATGGTTTCGATCAGGATCAGGTCGGCGCCGCCTTCGATCAGGCCTTTGGTGGATTCGGTGTAGTTCTCCACCAGCTCATCGAAGGTCACGTTGCGGTAGCCGGGGTTGTTCACATCCGGGGACAACGAGCAGGTGCGACTTGTAGGGCCGAGCACGCCGGCGACGAATCGCGGCTTGTCCGGAGTTTCCAGGGTCTTGGCGTCGGCGACCTTGCGCGCCAGGCGAGCGCCTTCTACGTTTAACTCGTAGGCCAGGCCTTGCATGCCATAGTCAGCCAGGGAGATCTGGGTGGCGTTGAAGGTGTTGGTTTCCAGAATGTCGGCGCCAGCGTCCAGGTAGGCTTTTTCAATGCCGCCAATCACGTCCGGGCGAGTCAGTACCAGCAGATCGTTGTTGCCTTTGACATCGCTTGGCCAGTCAGCGAAGCGTTTGCCACGGTAATCCTGCTCTTCGAGCTTGTAGCTCTGGATCATCGTGCCCATACCGCCATCGAGAATCAGGATGCGCTCTTTGAGGGCGTGCTTGAGAGCTTGAAGGCGAACGCTGCGATCGGACATTTGGACTACTCGGTAAGACCATGACGAAGGGCAGGGATGATAGCAAACCTGTGCGCTTTTAGAGCATGACTCGGTTTTGCATGAATATCGTTCATGTTGGCAAGGGTGACAGACCGGTAGAATCGCGGCGTTTTTTCAGGATTCAGGACCAGGGACATGTCGTATCGCTTCGTCATCGGCACATTGCTGTTGTTTTTAAGCTGGGGCGCTGTGGCGCAAAGTCCGGCGATTTCTTCCGTCATTTCATACAGCCGCGACATTCAACCGATCTTCACTGAAAAGTGCGTGGCCTGCCACGCCTGCAACGACGCCGCCTGTCAGCTCAATCTGGGCAGCGGCGAGGGCGCGGCACGTGGCGCGACGAAAGTCCCGGTCTACGACGGGGACCGCCGGCAGGCTGTTGCGCCGACCCGACTATTCTATGACGCCTCCGGCAAACAGGCCTGGCAGCAAAAGGGCTTCTATTCGGTGCTCGATGCCCAGGGCAGCCAGGCCGCATTGATGGCGCGGATGCTGGAACTGGGCCACAAAACCCCATTGCAGCCCAACGCCAGGCTGCCGGAAGACATCGTCCTGGGCCTGAACCGGGAAAACATGTGCGCCATGCCCGGGGAGTTCGACGGCTACGCCGCCAGGCATCCGAAGGAGGGTATGCCGCTGGCAGTGACCGGCCTGACCGACCAGCAGTACCAGACGCTGCAACGCTGGCTGGCGGCAGGGGCGCCCATCGACCGGCAGGGCCTGGTCCCGAGCGCCAAAGAAGCCCAGGAAGTGATCCAATGGGAAAGCCTGCTCAACTCCCCGGGCGCCCGGGAAAGCCTGGTGGGGCGATGGCTGTACGAGCACTGGTTCCTCGCCCATCTCTACTTCAAGGATGGCGAGTCCGGGCATTACTTCCAGTGGGTGCGTTCGCGCACCCCGACCGGCCAGCCGATTGACCTGATCAACACCCGTCGCCCGAACGATGATCCGGGCACGCAGTTCTACTATCGCTTGTGGCCGGTGCAGGGCGTGATCGTGCACAAGACCCACATCACCTATCCGTTGAGTGCGGCGAAGCTGGCGCGGGTCAAGAGCCTGTTCTACAGCGGCAACTGGCAGGTCGACGCATTGCCGGGCTACGGGCCGCAGAGCCGGGCCAACCCGTTTGCCACCTTCGAAGCGATTCCGGCCCAGGCGCGCTATCAGTTCATGCTCGATAACGCCGAGTACTTCGTGCGCACCTTTATCCGTGGGCCGGTGTGTCGCGGTCAGATCGCCACGGACGTGATCCGCGATAATTTCTGGGCGTTGTTCCAGGCGCCCGAGCACGACCTGTATGTCACCGATCCGAACTATCGCGGGCAGGCCACGCCGTTGCTGGCGATGCCGGGGCAGAACGATGATGTCGGCAGCGTCCTCAGCCTGTGGCACGACTACCGCGACAAGCGTAACGAATACGAAGCCTTGCGCCGGGACAGCTACGCCGATGAGCCGGCGCCGAGCTGGTCGACCCTGTGGGCCGGCAATGACAATGCGCTGCTGAGCATCTTCCGCCATTTCGACAGCGCTTCTGTGACCAAAGGCCTGATCGGCGACGTGCCGCAAACCATTTGGCTATTCGACTATCCGCTGCTGGAGCGCACCTACTATCAACTGGCAGTGAACTTCGATGTGTTCGGCAACGTGTCCCACCAGGCCCAGACGCGGCTGTATTTCGACCTGATCCGCAACGGTGCCGAGCAGAATTTCCTGCGCCTGATGCCCGCCGATTCCCGGGATGGCTACCTCGACGACTGGTATCAAAACAGTGGCAAATTCAAGATGTGGCTGGACTACGAGTCCATCGACGATGACAAGCCGACTGCGTTGAGTCTTGATTCGCAGGATCCCAAGCGGGATTTCGCCCGGCAATTGCTGGCCCGTTACGGCGATCTCAATGCCAGGCCCGACCCGATCAATCGCTGCGACGGCGCTTACTGTTCGCGGCCGAACATCGATCCGGACCTGCAAAGTGCCGAGCAGGCGCTAAGCCGCCTGACTTCCCGTCCGGCGGCCGGGTTGAAAGTGATTGATCAGTTGCCGGAAGCGACCCTGCTGCGCATCGAAACCAGCAGCGGCAAGCGTGAGGTCTACAGCCTGTTGCGCAACCGTGCCCACAGTAACGTCGCATTCCTGCTCGGTGAATCGCTGCGCTATCAGCCGGGGCTCGACACCCTGACGATTTTCCCGGGTGTGCTCAGCAGCTATCCGAACTTCATGTTCAACATTCCGGCCGGGCAAGTGCCGGACTTTGTGGATGCGATGGAAAGCGCCAAGGACACCGACAGCTTCGAGAAAATCGTCGAACGTTGGGGAATACGCCGCAGCCATCCGCAATTCTGGGTTTATTTCCATGACCTGAGCCGCTACATCCAGGAAACCGATCCGGTGGAAGAGGGCGTGCTGGACATGAACCGCTACGAGAATCTCTGATCTACCGCAGACCCCCTGCGGGAGCAAGCTCGCTCCCACAGGGATATTGGTGTTTCTTTTCCCGACAAAAATACTAGGACTTTGTCCGGCGCGTTGATTGGCGTAAACTGCGTCCAAGCCTGCGAGGAGTTTCCATGACCGCTATTACCATCACTGACGCCGCCCACGATTATCTGGCTGATCTGCTGTCCAAGCAGAACACCCCGGGCATCGGCATCCGCGTCTTCATCACCCAGCCTGGCACCCAGTACGCCGAAACCTGCATTGCCTACTGCAAGCCGGGCGAAGAAAAACCCGAAGACACCGCGCTGGGGCTGAAAAGCTTCACCGCGTACATCGACCACTTCAGCGAAGCCTTCCTGGACGATGCGGTTGTCGACTACGCCACCGACCGCATGGGCGGCCAGCTGACCATCAAGGCGCCAAACGCCAAAGTACCGATGGTCAACGCCGACAGCCCGGTCAACGAGCGCATCAACTACTACCTGCAAACCGAGATCAACCCGGGGCTGGCCAGCCACGGCGGTCAGGTCAGCCTGATCGACGTGGTCGAAGACGGCATCGCCGTCCTGCAGTTCGGCGGTGGTTGCCAGGGCTGCGGCCAGGCCGACGTGACGCTGAAGGAAGGCATCGAGCGCACCTTGCTCGAGCGCATTCCCGAGCTCAAGGGCGTTCGTGACGTGACCGACCACACGCAGAAAGAAAACGCCTACTACTAAGGTGTTCGCTGCGAAATCAAAAAACGGCGCACCGTGAGCGCCGTTTTTTTATGGGTGAAATTTACTGACGCCATCGCGAGCAAGCTCGCTCCCACAGTTGACCGCATTTCAATGTGGGAGCGAGCTTGCTCGCGATGGGGCCCTACGGGCGATACAAATGAGCATGCCCCGCGCGATACAGCGACGACTCACTGAAGTGGTCACTACCCAGCACCCGACCCACCAGAATCAACGCCGTACGGCGAAAGCCCTTGGCTTCAACCTTCCCGGCAATATCCTCGAGCGTTCCCACCACCCAATCCTGATCCGGCCAGCTCGCGCGGTGCACCACCGCAATCGGGCAATCGGCGCCGTAATGGGGCAGCAGTTCCTCAACGATCTTCGCCAAGTTATTAACCCCCAAGTGGATCGCCATGGTCGCGCCGTGTTGCGCGAGGCTGGAGAACTCCTCTCCGGTTGGCATGGTGGTCTTGTCGGCGTAGCGCGTCAGGATCACGCTCTGGGATACGTCCGGCAGCGTCAGTTCTGCGCCCAAAAGCGCGGCGCAAGCGGCTGTGGCCGTTACGCCTGGGACGATTTCGAACGCAATGTTCAGTTCACGCAGATAGCGAATCTGTTCGCCAATGGCGCCATACAGGCTCGGATCGCCGGAGTGCACCCGGGCAACATCCTGGCCTTTGGCGTGGGCGCTCTTGATCAGGTCGATGATCTGTTCCAGGTGCAGTTCGGCGCTGTTGACCACCTGTTCGGCACAATGACCTTCCAGTACGGCGGCAGGCACCAGGGAGCCGGCATAAATGATCACCGGACAGCTGCGAATCAGCCGCTGGCCCTTGACGGTAATCAGTTCGGGGTCGCCGGGACCTGCGCCAATGAAGTAGACGGTCATCGTCGGTTCCTGTGGGGAAAAAGGGACTGAGCAGGGCTTCAGATGAAGAGTGTTCATGATCGAAGGCGGGGATTATCGGTTTTTTACGCAGCGCCGGCCAATGCCAAGGTTGCCTGAGCATATTTTTGTCGTGGAATCAGCAGTTTTGCCGGGGCCTGGGCCAGTTGTTCCGCCAGGGCCAGTGCGGCGCTTTCCGCCACGCCGTAGCAACCGGTGCGTTCAAACGCTATTTGCGATTGATGACTGAGTTGCGGTTCATATGCGGCCAGTTGTTCACTGCTGAAATACATCAACTCCAGGCCAAGCTGCTGAGCCAGTTCGATTAGCGCAGGTTCGTCACGCTTCGAGTCGATGCTGGCCAGGGCCTTGATTTCATGACGAGCAATCTGGTGCGCCTCCAGTGCCTGATCGAGCAGCGCCAGCAACGTGCTGACGGGGCAGCCCCGTTGGCAGCCCAGGCCGACCACCAGGGTCGGTGCTGTGCTGACGTCAGTCATGCGTGGTATTGGCCATCGCTTTTACGACGGAACAACCAGGCGCTGATCAGGCCCAGGGCCAGCCAGAACGCCACGTTGGTCAGTTGCGAAGCGACTTTGAACTGGGTTTCCAGCGCCTCTGGAGCGAGCATCGAATGCACTTGCGGTTGCGGTGCGCCAATCACATGAGGAACGGCAAGGATTGCCACACCGAGGACTTTCATCAGCCAGTGACGGCTGAATACGATCAGGGCGATACCGACGGCGGTGGAGGCGGCGGTGCCGATCCACCACAGTTGCCGTTGTGCCAGATCGGCTGCGGCAGTGCCGGGCAATTCAGGTGGCAGGCCGAGCGTCGGTGCGAGCACGAACGTCGCATAACCGGCCAGGCCCCAGAGCAGGCCCTGGGAGGTTTTGGTCGGCGCACGCAAGGTGTACAGGCCGGCGAGCATCAGGGCGAAACCGACCGCTACCACCAGATTGCCGCCGGTGGTCGACAGCACGCGCTGCCAGCCGTCTTCCGGCTCCCAGGCTTGCGCATCGTGAGTGTGGGCAGCCATCGCACCGTCGGCGTGCTCATGCATTTCAACAGCGGCCGGTTCGGCTTTTTCGTAAGTCTCGGCCTGCAATATCAGCGGAGCGACCCAGAAGCTTTGCAGCAGGGTCAGCAGCAGGGCGGCCAGCAGCCCGGTGAAACCTGCGGTTTGCGCAATACGCTTGATCATGTCGACAGCTCTCAATGGCACGGGAACGCGGAGCTGTGACGGGTATCGTGGGCGGCGTTGTGCACTGCTTCGATGTGCGAGAAACCGGCGAAATACACCAGGCACGCACCCAGGATCGACGCGCAGACGGCGGCGCTCAGACGTTGGGTCAGGGTTGAGGTGGTGCTCGCGGATGTGTGTTCGGCGCTGCTGATGATCGACATGGCGTTTCCCTCTGGTCTGTCAGCGGGGAATAAGAGCGCATGCAAACCCCCGCACGACCAGCCGCGCAGAGGTTCAAACAGCGCCCGCCCACCGCGGGTTTGTTGGTTCAGTGATCGTACTGGTCACTTTGTGTTGCGGGCCGGTCTCCGGGCTCACGAGGGGCGCAGGCGTTTGCCTGATCCTGCAAGCGCCACCTTCCCATGCCGTAGTGGCACAGTGGATCTGACGCTTCGCTCGCTTACCGTTGCGGGGGCAGCACCGGACTGACATGGCTTAAGAGTAAAGCACATGATTCACCGGTTTCCCGTTTCACCCTGTGAAGGGCACCCGTAACAAAGCGTGTAGGAGAGCATGGGCGGGGGCTGGGCGTCAATTGGCAAGGGTTCTCAATTCGGAACCGGGTCGACCCAATCGCGAGCAAGCTCGCTCCCACWTTTGACCGCATGCTCCTGACAGAACTCGATCCCCTGTGGGAGCGAGCTTGCTCGCGATGGCGTCATTTCAGGCACTAGAGAACTCAGCATGAACATTGACCCGCCCCAAGACCATGCGTAGCCTTGCGCTTTCGAGGTTCTTCGGCGTTTGTCGAAGCTAAGAAGGGAACGCGGTCGATGCCGCGGCTGCCCCCGCAACTGTGAACGGTGATGTTCGTTGCCACGCCACTGCTGACTCAATCCATGAGGCCGGCGGGAAGGCGCAGCGAATGCCAGGCTCAAGGCCGGCGCACCGTCAGCCAGGAGACCTGCCTCGTTACAGATTCTCAATTTCAACCGGGCGGGGTGATCCGGTGGCGAACTCTTCAGGCACGCGCGTCCGCGTTGCCGGTCGTCGTCCCGTATGCCCGCCACCTAAGCCATAGGGCATCCGATGAAAACACTGTCCAAACTCCCTGTCACCATCGTCACTGGCTTTCTTGGCTCGGGCAAGACCACGCTGCTGCGCCACATGCTTGACAACGCCCAGGGTCGCCGCATCGCGGTGATCGTCAACGAATTCGGTGAGTTGGGCATCGACGGCGAAATCCTCAAGCAGTGCTCCATCGGTTGCACCGAAGAAGAAGCCAAAGGCCGTGTCTATGAGCTGGCCAACGGCTGCCTGTGCTGCACGGTTCAGGAAGAATTCTTCCCGGTGATGCGCGAACTGGTGGCCCGTCGCGGCGATCTCGACCATATCCTCATCGAAACGTCCGGCCTGGCGCTGCCCAAGCCGCTGGTGCAAGCCTTCCAGTGGCCGGAAATCCGCAGTGCCTGCACGGTGGATGCAGTGATCACCGTGGTCGACAGCCCGGCCGTCGCCGCCGGCACCTTCGCCGCGTTCCCGGATCAGGTCGACGCCCAGCGCAAACTCGACCCGAACCTGGACCACGAATCGCCGCTGCACGAGCTGTTCGCCGACCAACTGGCCAGCGCTGACCTGGTGATCCTCAACAAAACCGACCTGATCAACCCGGCGGACCTGGCCCGTGTGCGCCTGGAAGTCGCCGAGGAATTGCCGCCAGCGGTGAAAATCGTCGAAGCCAGCAGCGGTCGCCTGCCGCTGGACGTGCTGATCGGCCTGGGTGCCGGCTCCGAAGAGCACATCGACAGCCGTCACAGCCACCACGACCATCATCACGATGGCGACGACGATCATGATGACCACGATCACGACGCCTTCGATTCGATCTCCATCGAACTGCCGCAAGCCGATGAAAGCCTGCTGATGGACGCGCTGACCCAACTGGTGGTCCAGCACGGCATCTTGCGAGTCAAAGGCTTCGCCGCCGTTCCGAACAAACCGATGCGCCTGCTGATCCAGGGCGTGGGCACGCGTTTCGACAAGCACTTCGACCGCCAGTGGGGCGCTGAAGAAACACGAGTCACCCGTCTGGTGCTGATCGGCCAGGAACTGGATGCCACGGTTCTCGAAGCGCAATTGCGCGCCGCGCTCAGCGTGTAAGCCATGCACCTGCTCAGGACCCAGCCCGGCGGTTTCGTGTCGGATGACAACATTGCCGACCTTGGACAAACCCCCGCCGAGCTGGTGATCCTGTGCAGCGGCGACTCCAGCCTGGCGCTGCTCGCCGAAGCGGCGCAGCAATTGCCCGACGATTACCCGAGCGTGCGCCTGGCCAACCCGATGCAGGTGCAGAACCATGCCTCGGTCGACTTGTACGTCGATGAAGTGCTGCGTCACGCAAAGGTGATCCTGATTTCGCTGCACGGCGGTATCGCCTATTGGCGTTACGGCATCGAGCGCCTGGTCGAGCTGTCGCAGCGCGGCGTGCAGGTGATTCTGGTGCCGGGCGATGATCGTCCGGACCCGGAGCTCAGCGACCTGAGCACCGTCGGCGCCGAGGACCGCGACCGGCTCTGGCAGTTTCTGCGCCAGGGCGGCATGGGCAACGCCCTCGATTTCTTCCGCTGCCTGGCCAACCGCTGGCTGGCCCGTGATTACACCTGGGGCGAGCCGCAGACCCTGCCACGCACGGCGATTTACCATCCGCACAAACACGCAGCCGCGCTGAGCGACTGGCAGGCCGGCTGGCACGCCGATCAACCGGTGGCGGCGGTGCTGTTCTACCGCTCGCACTTGCAGGCGGCGAACACTGCTTTTATTGATGTTTTTTGCCAGCGCCTGCAGGCGGCGGGGTTGAATCCGTTGCCGATTGCGCTGGCCAGCCTGAAAGAGCCCGGTTGTCTTACCGTGGTCGAGGACTGGCTGGATGAGGCCAGCGTCTCGGTGATCTTGAACACCACCGGCTTCGCCCAATCCAGTCCTGAAGCACCCCATCTACGGCCGTTTCGCCGCAATATCCCGGTGATCCAGGCGATTTGCGCCCAGGACAACGAGCCCGGTTGGCGCGCCAGCGAACAAGGGCTTGGCCCCCGTGACCTGGCGATGCACATAGCCTTGCCTGAGCTGGACGGACGCATCATCAGCCGCCCGATCAGTTTCAAGGACCTGGCGTGGCGCAGTGAGCGCAGTCAGTCGGATGTGGTGTGCTACCGGGCCCAACCTGAGCGTATGGATTTCGTTGCCGAACTGGCCCGGCGCTGGGTCGATCTGGCGCGGGTGCCCAATGCAGAAAAACGCATTGCCTTGATTCTCGCCAATTACCCGACCCGCGACGGCCGCATCGGTAACGGCGTCGGCCTAGACACCCCGGCAGCCGCGCTGAATATTCTGCGGGCGCTGCATGCCGAAGGTTATCCGTTGCCGGCTGAGTTGCCGGACAGCGGCACAGCATTGATCCAGCAGTTGCTGGGCGGCGTCAGCAACGATCTCGATACCCTTGACCTGCGTCCCTGCCAGCAAAGCCTGGGGATGGATGATTATCTGGCGATGTTCAATGCACTGCCCGAAGCCAATCGCGCGGCGGTGCTCGAACGTTGGGGCGCACCGGAAAACGACCCCATGTGCCGCAGCGCACGGATGATGATCGCCGGCCTGCGCTTCGGCCTGACCTTCGTCGGCATTCAACCGGCCCGGGGTTACCAGGTCGACCCGAGCGCGGTGTATCACGACCCGGACCTGGTCCCGCCCCACGGTTACCTGGCGTTTTACTTCTGGCTGCGCAACACCTACGGCGCCCACGGCGTGATCCACGTCGGCAAGCACGGCAACCTCGAATGGCTGCCGGGCAAAGGCGTGGGGCTCTCGGAAAACTGCTGGCCGGATGCACTGCTCGGGCCGCTGCCGAACATCTATCCGTTCATCGTCAACGACCCGGGTGAGGGCGCCCAGGCCAAACGGCGCACCCAGGCGGTGATCATCGATCACCTGATGCCACCGCTGACCCGCGCCGAAACCTACGGCCCGCTGCGCAACCTCGAGCTGTTGGCCGACGAATATTACGAAGCGCAGTTGCTCGATCCGCGCCGCGCCCGCGAGTTGCAGCGCGACATCCTGCAACTGGTGCGCGACACGCACATCGACCGTGAACTGCAACTGGACGAGCAGCTCGACGGCGATGCCGATGCAGCGATCTGGTTGCCGCGACTCGACACTTATCTGTGCGACTTGAAAGAGTCGCAGATCCGCGATGGCCTGCATGTGTTCGGCGAGTCGCCCACCGGTCGTTTGCGTATCGATACGTTGCTCGCGTTGTTGCGTATTCCACGGGGCGATGGCCGGGGCGCGCAGTCGAGTCTGCTGCGGGCACTGGCCAAGGCTTTCGAACTGGGTTTCGACCCGCTCGATTGTGCGCTGGCCGAACCGTGGACAGGGCCGCGCCCCGAGGCTCTTGAGAACATCAGCGAAGAGACCTGGCGTACGGCGGGCGATACCCGCGAACGCCTGGAGTTGTTCGCCGCGCAGTTGATTTCGGACGTTTTGAATAGCACCTGTAGGAGCGAGCCTGCTCGCGATGGTGTGTCAGCCACATTGATGTCAACTGATACACCATCGCGAGCAGGTCGGAACGCCGCACCGTCGCTCCTACAGGGGGCAGGCTGGGCAGAGGTGAGCGCCATTATCGATGGCCTGCGCGAGGTGGTCGCCCCGCGTCTGGACGCCTGCGGTCCGGCGGAAATGCGCGGTCTGCTAGACGCCCTTGGCGGTCGCTTCGTCCCGGCCGGTCCCAGCGGCGCGCCGAGTCGTGGGCGTCTGGACGTGCTGCCCACCGGGCGCAATTTTTACTCGGTGGACGTGCGCAACCTGCCGACCACCACGGCGTGGCGCATCGGTTTCCAGTCGGCCAACCTGATCCTCGAACGGCACCTGCAAGACCACGGCGATCATTTGCGCCAGCTCGGTCTGTCGGTGTGGGGCACCGCGACCATGCGTACCGGCGGCGATGACATCGCCCAGGCGATGGCGTTGATGGGCGTGCGCCCGGTCTGGGCGACCGGCAGCCAGCGGGTCGATGATTTCGAGATTCTGCCGCTGAGTTTGCTTGACCGTCCGCGGGTCGACGTGACCTTGCGTGTTTCCGGGTTCTTCCGCGATGCCTTTGCCAATCTGATTCGCTTGTTCGACGCGGCGGTGCAAGCGGTGGCCGACCTCGATGAGCCGGACGACCTCAATCCGCTGGCGGCCAAGGTGCGCGCCGAGCGTGCAGCCTTGCTGCAGACGGGGCTCGATGAAGACGCGGCGCGACGCCAGGCCGGCTGGCGGATTTTCGGCGCCAAGCCCGGTGCCTACGGCGCAGGGGTGCAGGGCGCCATCGATGGTCGCCTGTGGCAGAGCCGCGAGGATTTGGCCGAGGTTTACCTCAACTGGGGCAGCTATGCTTACGGCGGTTCCGACGAAGGCACCGCCGCCCGCGAACAGTTCAGCCAGCGCCTGAGCCAGGTACAGGCGGTGCTGCAAAACCAGGATAACCGCGAGCATGATTTGCTCGACTCCAACGATTACTACCAGTTCCAGGGCGGTATGCTCGCAGCGGTGGAAAGCCTGAAAGGCGAGGCCGCGGCCAGTTATCATGGCGATCACAGCCAACCGGACCTGCCGAAGATTCGCACCTTGAAGGAAGAGCTGAACCGGGTGATCCGTTCCCGGGCCGCCAATCCGAAGTGGCTCGAAGGCGTTAAGCGTCACGGCTACAAAGGTGCGTTCGAAATGGCCGCGACGGTCGATAACCTGTTCGCCTTCGACGCCACCACGCAGTTGATTGATGATCACCAGTACGCCTTGCTGGCGGATGCCTATTTGCTCGATCCGGACACTCGGGATTTTGTCCGTGAACACAATCCCCATGCCTTGCGCGACATGACCGAGCGCATGCTCGAGGCGCAACAGCGCGGGATGTGGAAGGAGCCCGGTGAGTACCGAGAGGCGCTGGAGAATTTGTTGCTGGATATAGAAGAAGACAGCTGACGCACTTAAACCTGTGGGAGCGAGCTTGCTCCGGGCGGCGTTCCGACGATGACATTCGTTCAGTCGACAAAAATGTTGCCTGACATTCCGCCATCGCGAGCAAGCTCGCTCCCACAGGGATTGGGGCGCCGGTGAGATCACCGACCATGACCGAGATAAAACAATGACCGACACCCCGCACTTTCCCCTCTCCGCCGTGGTCGGTGCCGACGACTTGAAGCTGGCCCTGTACCTGACCGCCATCGACCCGAAAATCGGCGGCGTGCTGATCGAAGGCCCGCGGGGCATGGCCAAGTCGACCCTGGCCCGCGGTCTGGCGGACCTGCTGGCCAGCGGTCAGTTCGTCACATTGCCATTGGGTGCCACCGAGGAGCGCCTGGTCGGCACCCTTGATCTCGATGCGGCGCTAAGCGAAGGGCGCGCACAGTTTTCCCCCGGCGTACTGGCCAAGGCTGATGGTGGCGTGCTCTATGTCGACGAGGTCAATCTGTTGCCTGATCACCTCGTTGACCTGCTGCTCGATGTGGCTGCCAGCGGCATCAATCTGGTGGAGCGTGACGGCATTTCCCATCGGCATTCGGCGAAGTTCGTGCTGATTGGCACCATGAACCCGGAAGAGGGTGAACTGCGTCCGCAATTGCTTGACCGTTTCGGCTTGAACGTCGCCCTCGGTGGACACACTGCGCCAACCGAGCGCGGCCAGATCATCCGTCGTCGCCTGGATTTCGACAGCGATCCACAAGGTTTCTGTGCCGAATGGGAGTCGGCGCAGGCGTCTTTGCGCGAACGTTGCCAGAACGCACGCAATGCACTGGCAAGCATTCCCCTCGACGACCAGGCGCTGGCACAGATTACCGAACGCTGCTTTGCCGCGGGCGTCGATGGCTTGCGCGCCGACCTGGTCTGGCTGCGTGCCGCACGGGCTCATGCCGCCTGGCGCGGGGCGAAGGCCATCGCCGAGGAAGATATCGACGCCGTCGCCGAGTTCGCCTTGCGCCATCGTCGTCGCGAGCACTCAGCACCGGCTCCTGCGCAATCCCAAGCGGCGCAACCCTGCGCGCCGCAGAACGCCAATCCCGGCGAAGGGCAGGGCCAGTGGGGCGAATTGCCCGCCCAGGCGCTGGCGGTCGGCGCACGACGTGAAGTGCCGAGCTGGCCAAAAAAGCCCTAGGCATTCGCCCTCGCTCAGACGCGGGGGCGAATGCCAGACCCCGGGCCGGGCGGCTGGACCACGGCAAACAGGGCAAGCGTCATGCAGCACGTAGCGGTTCGATCAACTGGCCAGGCACCTTGCTTAATGGTCGGCCCCGTCAGCGTGCTGATCTGTTGTATCAACTGCGCACCCGTTCGCCCCATGAACTGTGGCTGGTGATTGTCGATGCGTCGGCTTCGACCCGCCGTCATCAGGCGTTGAGTGATGCCAAAGGCTTGCTGGCGCAGCTGTTCGATGATGCCTACCGCCAACGTGCGCGCCTGGCGTTGCTGACCGCCAGCGGCTCGGTGCCCAAGTGGCAGGTGCAAGGGTTGAAGGCTTCCAACGGTTTGCGCCATTGGCTCGATGGGCTCGGCGCAGGTGGTGGAACGCCGTTGCTGGCGGCGCTGGGTGAGGCGAGGCACTGGCTGACCGCGCGGCAAAAACGCTTTCCGGCGGAACAGCAAAGACTTTTATTGGTGACCGATGGGCGGCTGAAGGACTGGTCCATACTGCCGGCAATCGAATGCCCAGGTCTGGTGATCGACATCGAACGCGGGCCGATTCGTCTTGGGCGCAGCAAAGTTTTGGCTGCGCAGCTGCAATCGGATTATCGACATATGGACGAGCTGCTTCCAGGCTGAGCATTGCGCTGTCTGTGCTCGCGAAGGCATCAATCCGGTTTCGGGTCGTCAGGGTAAAAAATTCATCGACGATCTATGCTCACCGGGCAAATCCATCACAGGAGTGAACCATGCGTATCCTGGCCGTCAATGAACAGGGCGATTTTCGCGTCAAGGCTTACGCCGGCACCAATGGCGTGCTGTTGGCCATGGACCTGGCCGAATCCCGTCGCATTGGCCTGTTGGGTTTTGCCATTGAAAAACAGCAGGGCAGCAAACCCTGGATGTTTCTGTTCAATAGCCTGACGTTCCCGGACAAGGACCATACCTTCCCCCAGTTTCACGCCACGCCCAGCGATATCGCACCGTTACAGAAATTCCGCTGGGCCGATTACGCGGTCAATCCGGGGATGACGATCCATTATCGGGTCTACCCGGTCTACGGCAGCCACAATGCGCCACAACTGGGTGAGTGCCTGGAGGTAACGGTCACCTCCGACGATGGCCATCCCGGCAACCAAAGTGTCAACTTCAACCGCGCAGTAGCCGCCAGTCAGGCGTTCGAGCGCAAGTTTCCCGATCTCGATGCACTCATTGGCAAAAGGAACAAGCTGCCCATCGAAGCCTGGCCCGAAGCCCCGCGTAGATGGTTGGAGAACGGTTTGCTCGGGCGCTTGTTGGGGTTTATCGCGCGTGCTGTCGATGGCCAGTGGGCGCTGGATATCGCCATCTATGAGTACCAGTTACAGGTGATAGTCGACGCAGTGGAGGCTGCGCTGGAACGCGGCGTGAAAGTTCGCGTCCTTTATCACGCGCAACCGGGCGAAGACACTACCGCCTTGAACGAGGTCAGCCTGAAAAATATCCCCCAGGCGAACAAACGCGGGCGGGTCACCCACAATATCTTTCACAACAAGTTTATGGTCTTGAGTCGGCTCGACGCAGCGGGGCAGCATCAACCCGAAGCGGTACTCTGCGGCAGTACCAACTTCACCCCCAACGGTGTTTACCGTCAGGCCAACGTGGTGCATGTGCTGGACGATACGCGGCTCAGTACCCGTTATCTGCAAACCTTCGAGCAGGTCTGGAGCACGCCGGCAGATGTCGGCGCCACGCGGCAATGGATCACGCAGCACAACCCGATGGATCCGACGCAGGCACTTTTCGCCGGGTTCTCGCCGCGCTCGGGCGGGGGTGACCTGGATGAGTTCGTCTCGATCATCAATGCCGCGAAAAAGGACGTGCTGTTCGTCACTGCGTTCGCCTTGCCCGATGCCATCCTCAACGCCTTGCTCGGCTTGCCCCATGACGACATCCTGCGCTATGGCCTGCAAAACACCGCCAGCGAAATCACCGGGTTTCATGCCGACCGTACCGCTGAATTCACCACCGTTGCCCTGCTCGACAAAGGGCTGGAAGGCTGGCTCCAGGAAAGCAGGGAGGGTCAGAAGGGCAATATCCTGGTGCACACCAAAGCCATCGTCACTGACTTCACCAGTGATGCGCCGACGATCATAAGCGGTAGCCACAACCTCAGCGACGCAGCCAGCAACGGCAATGACGAAAACTATCTGATCATTCGCGGCGATACCGATCTGGCAGACCGTTATGGCCTGGAGTTGCTGCGGTTCTACGAGCATTACCGCTTTCGCTATTTCGCGAAAAAACTTGCGCTCAAGCAGGTCCAGCCGTTGGCGACGGATAACAGCTGGACTGATCACTATTACCGCGCGGGGGATCTACGGATGTTGTCGCGACTGCGGTTTACCGGCCAATAGCGATCCATCAGTCCGCGCTCATGGCCCGGCGATACTGACGCGTGCGTTTGGCGATGTATAACTGATCAATAATCAACGCCAACAACGCCGAAACCTTGGGTCGGGTGGTGCGCCCACGGCTCAAGCGATGCAGCTGGAACTTGACCACCGCCATGTTCGCCAACGCCGCCAGGGGCTTGCGCTTCCAGCGGATCGGCGGCAGCTGCGGATGAATGTCCCGGCCTTCGCGCCAGTGCTTGACCAGGTGCGGTTCCACGGCCAGCGCGGTGCCGATGCCGGCCATGGCGATGCCGCTGTCGAGGACCTGTTCGACGATTGCCAAACGCCGGATCCCGCCCGTCACCATCACCGGCATCCGCGCTACGCTGGCCAGTTCACCGGCCATTTCCAGAAAGTATGCCTCCCGCGCCAGGGTCCGGCCGTCGCGCGCTTCGCCTTGCATGGCCGGTGCTTCGTAACTGCCGCCGGAGAGTTCCAGCAGGTCGATCGGTTGTTCGTTGAGCCACTGGATTACCTGCCGTGCATCATCGGCATCGAAACCGCCGCGCTGGAAGTCCGCTGAGTTGAGTTTTACTGACACACAGAATTGCGGCGACACCGCCTGGCGAACCGCCGCGACGACGGACAACAGCAGGCGCGCACGATTTTCCAGCGAACCGCCCCATTGATCGGTGCGCCGATTGGTGAGCGGCGAAAGGAACTGGCTGATCAGGTAGCCGTGGGCGGCGTGGACCTGCACCCCGGTAAAGCCGGCTTTCTCCGCCAGTGCGGCGCTGGTGGCGAAGCGTCGGATCACCTCCTGGATGTCGTCCTCGTTCATGGGTTTGGGTTCGGCGAACATCTTCGAAAACTGACCGAGATCCAGCGCAACCGCCGATGGCGCCAAGGCTTGCTGGCCGAGGTTGGCCATGGTCTGGCGGCCAGGATGGTTGAGCTGCACCCAGAAGTGCGCACCGCCGGCCCGGCCGACACTTGCCCACTGGCGGAAGCGTTCCAGATGGCGCTCGTCTTCCAGCGCTACACCGCCGGGGCCGGTCATGGCGCGGCGGTCGATCATCACATTGCCGGTCAGCAACAAGCCGGCTTCGCCCTCGGCCCAGGCCTGATAGAGGCGCAACAGCGCCTGGTCGGGCACCTGATCGGTATTGGCGAGGTTCTCTTCCATCGCGGCTTTGGCAATGCGATTGCCGATGATCTGGCCGTTGGGCAGATTCAAGATCTGGAAGGGCGACATGCTTGACTCCTCGAAGTGATGAGCAGAGGCTAAGCTTAAAGTTAACTTTAATGTCAAGCGAATAAATGAGGCCCCTATGAAGATTGGGGAATTGGCACAGTTGAGTGGGTTGACCGCCTCGCGCATCCGTTTTTACGAGTCTCAGGGATTGATCCGCCAGGTCGAGCGCTCTGCCAACGGTTATCGGCGTTACTCGCAACAGGCGCTGCAAACCCTGCAACTCATCCAGTGCGCACAACAAGCGGGTTTCAGCCTGGAAGAACTCAAGCAGTTACTGCCGGATAATGTGACGGGCGCGTTCAAGCACGATGAGTTGATGGCCGGCCTGCATCGCAAGATCGAGCAGATCGAAGAAATGCAACGGCACCTGGCCCATAGCAAGGCGCAGTTGCTGGGCTGGATCGACACCATTCAGGCCAGGCCCGAAGGCATGAGCTGCGATGAAAATGCCGAACGGGTGATGACGTCATTCAAGCATTAGGTCAGCCATGGGACATGGGGGCAGGCCTGCTCGCGGATTGGATGGATCGGTTCATAAGCCCAGCCGGCACCGATCTTTTCAACATTTCGTCTTCAATGGTTCTGTACATCGCCGACCTCGTTTTTGTGCTGGTTGTCGAGAATCGCCTTACCCCATGGTCGATAGCGCAGGGAGAAAACCGACGTAGGGTGGCAGCCCGACGAGGTTGATTGCGGGGGCATCGGTTCGGCACGGAAAGGTTGCCCGGCAGCACTGACTTGCCGGAAGGCTTCCCTGACGATGCCGATGGAGCAGGGCAGTGCATTGGCGTAGCCGTTGCGAACCACGGGTGGCAAGCGTCCAGTGCCGGCTCCGTCCTGCCACCATACCTGGATTCCGGCGTTGGCCACTTCGCCCAGCCACTGGCCATTCACCTGTGGCGCAAGTTTACCGACGCTGAATACGCTGATGTGCAGCGGCGCGTCGAGCTTGCCAGCGAAATCCTTGAGTTGGCGTTGCAGGGTTTGCCGACGATCGAGCGGTAGAAAGTGCGAGTCATCCAGTTCCATGGGTAAATACCAGCCGCTGACCGGGAGTTTCCAGTCCTTGCGCAACGTCTGCTGCCGGGCCAGCGACAGCCCCAGTTGCGCCTGCCAGTAGGTCGCCAGCCCGGCACTGTCCAGCTCATCGATGCGCTGGTAATAGGCCGGGTCCATGCGCAGGCCCAGCACCAGTTTCAAGCCTTGGGCCTGGGCCAGTTTCAGGCTGGTCGCGAGCCAGCCGTTGGCGCCGCCGAAGTCCGAGTCACCGTAGGCCGTCCACTGCACGATCACCGTGTGCGCGCCTTGGCGCGCAGTGTCCTGCCAGATTCGCTGCCATTGCGCCTGGCTCAGGTTGGCATCGACATTGAGCGGCTGATAGAAAATCCGTTCGTCGGCATGGGTCGCCGTGGCGCCCAACAGCAGGCACACAGCCAAAAGAAGTCGCTTCATCAGAAATTCAACTCCACGCCCACCAGCACGCCGTTACCRCCGTCATACAGATTGCCGCCCAACGCTTGTTGATACTCGGTGCGCACCGTCAGGTGCGCGCGATAGGCATTGTAAATGTCATCGTTGAACCACCATTGCCAACGCAGGCCCAGACCGGTGCGCAGATCCTGGCGCCAGTCGTTGCTCGGGTCCTGGCTGGCGAATTCGAGGAAACCGTACGGCATGATCGTTTGCGCGCCGTTGAACGGCAGCTTCCAGGTGTGACCCTGTTGGAAGCGCGACAGCCATTGATGGTCGCCGGCCTTGGTCCACCACGCCGCATCGAGGTAGAGGAAGCGCTCCTCCCAATCGCTTTCATCGACCCGCCAATCGTTGCGGAATCGACCCTGATCAAGGAACGACGCCGTTGACCGCAGCAGGTAGTCGGTGGTGGTGTGACCATCATCGCGGTGATCCTCGGCCTGATCGGATACCTTGTCGGGGACCAGCATTTGGCCGAGGCTCAGGCCATTGTTGTCCTGGTCATCAAACTGGCTTTGTTTGTAGATCTCGCCATAGAAGTTGATGTTGGCGGTGCCCCTGGGCTTGTAGCGCAGGCCGACGCCGGTACCCAGGGATTCGGCATAGCTCGACCGGCCCACGCCGCCAAGCAACACACGGCCATAGACCGACAGCGAACTGCCTGCGCGACTGGGTTCATCGCCCAATGCGTGGTCCCACATGGCCAGTTGCACGTTCTGCGAGCTGGAGCGTCGCTGCGTGCCGGTGCTCTGGTCAGGGCGCACGAAGTCGTTGGTCGATATCCCGGCCGGCGACCAGGTACTGGCGATGGTGACTGAGTCGCGACGGGACAGGCTTTCATGAGCGCGACGCTGGCGATAGCGCCGTGCCTCCATGCTGCCTTCTTCGTCATCGGCGGCCACCGGGCTCTGCTCCAGGTCGATCACGCGCTGCAGTTCCTTGCGCGCCGAGGCGCTGTCCTCGACCTCGTCATAACGCCAGGCCAGGGTTTCGCCGAGGCGATAGTCTTCCGGGAAATCCTGGGTGGCACGTTGCAGATACGGGATGGAGCGGGCGCGTTCCGCCTTGGTCTCGGCACTGGCCAGGCGCACGCCATAGTCGGCACGATAACGGGGATTGTCCGGTTCGCGCCGCGCCGCTTCGGCCAGCCATTCGGTACTTTGTTGCAGGTCGCCGGCCTTTTGCGCAGTGACCGAAGCCGCATAGTAATGCTCGGCATCGGGTACCAGCTGCAGGGCGGAACGCTGGCGTTGCAGCGCGAGGGTGTGATCGCCCTGGGCATCGGCAATCGCCGCGCCCAACGTCCACTCATTGGCACCACGGGTGCGGCTTAGTTGCCAGTAGCGTTCGGCTGTTTGCGTGGCGCCGATATTCAGGGCGCCGCGGCTGGTAGTGAGGCGGGCATTGTCGCTGAGTTCGGCGTCCGGAATGCTGCGCCAGATGGTCAGGGCACCCGCCGAGTCTCCGGCAGCTTCCAGGGCGTAGGCGAGTGGCAGGCGAGTGTTCTGGTCACCCATTTTTTCGGCGCTCTGGTAATACACTACCGCTTCGCCGGGGCGCTCGGGCATTGCACAACGGCCGAGGGCGCGGTAGTCGCCCGCGGCTTGCGGTTGATCGCCAATCGCCTGTTGAACCGCGCCGCACTGGCCGTTTTCCGCCAGTTGCGCCAGCAGCTGCCCGCGAGTGGCGGGGTCGACGAGGTTGAGCAACGAAACGATGCGTCGCTGTTGCGCTGGGGTCGGTGTCGACGCGGCATACAACCCCGCCAACCGTTGCAGCAGGGGCGTCGGCAGCTTGCCGCCGTGGCGGTCGAAGGCGCTCTCGAGCAATTGCTGCGCATGTTCGCGCTGGCCGGCTTTCAGCGCCAGGTAGGTCGCCTGATTGAGCGAATCGAGGTTGCCGGTCTGCTGGTAATGCCGCTCCCAGAATGCCGCCGCCTCGGTATCGTGATCMGATGCCTGGAGCAGTTCAGCGCGGCGTTTGACCACGTCGGCGGTCTGCGGCTGGCTGGCGAGGTAGGCCATGACTTTGTCGCTGCGGCCTTCCTCCTGCCAGACGTCGAACAGGTGTTCGCGGCGTCGCGTGTCCCAGGGCTCCGGCAGACGGGTCGTTTGCAGCAGGTCGGTGGCTTGCAGGCGCTGGGCGAGGACCAGCCACGCTTGCGGATTTTCTTCGGGCTGGCAACCTTTCAACTGGGTCAGTGCCGCTTGCGGATCGCGACGCGACAGCCAGTCGGCGGTCTCCAGGCACGGCCGCTGCAACTCACCACTCAAGCGTTGTACCGTGGCGCTGTCGCCGGTTTGCCGCGCCAGTTCCCACAGACGCTGGCGTTGCGCCGGATTGGCAAGATCGGCGGGCGGCAGCGATTGCATCCAGCGCTGCGCCTGCTGGACCTGGCCCATGGCAATCGCTCGGTCAACCATGGCCAGTCGGGTCTTGCGCGCGGCTTCCGGGCTTGGCGCCGTTTGCAGCAATTGCTGCAAAGGTTGCTCGTCGAGGCGTTGCACGTAGGCGTTGGCCAGGCGTTGCCAGCTTTGGGCATCGAGTTGTTGTTTTGCGGCCAGGGGCGCGAGTTCCTTGATGGTGCTATCCCAATCGTGCAATTGCTCGGACCAATTGGCCCGGGCCTGTTGCAGCGCTTGCTCATCACCCTTGGGTGGCAGTTGCGCCAGCCAGTCATGGGCCGAGGCCGCGCCACCGCGCTTGGCCAGGCTGGCGCTGTAGGCCTGCCATAGGCGCACCCGCTGTTCCAGATTGCTGGAGGCTATCCATTGCTCCACCTGTTTTCTGTCCGGCGGATCCTGTTCGATCCAGGCCAGGCGCAGGTTGAGCAGGGCTTCGCTGTTGGCCGGGGTATCCTGCAGCGCTTGCACGGCGTCTTCGTAGCGTTGCTGCTTGACCAGCGATTGCACCAGCAGTGCCCGTGCTTCATCATTTCCTGGCACTTGGCTCAGCAGGTGACGCATCAGCCGTTCGACTTCCTTCCAGTTGCCGTTTTTCGCTTCGCGGTAACTGCGGTCCATATAGGGGTAACTGCGGAACTGATCGAAATCGGTCAAGGGTTCGGCTTGCACCCACGTCGGCGTGTTCAGGCAGAGCAACAGGCTACTGGCCATCAAGGTCTGACGATGGACAGGCTTCATGCGGCCTCCCGGGCAATGCAGTAGGCAGCGTGCTGCTCGCTCGCCTGATCGACCAAGGCCTGTTCGAGAATTTCCTGTGTAATCATGCCGCGTTCAATCAAGTGTTCACCTAAAGCCATTCTTTCCGCATCGAAATCGATCAGCGCCTGATTGAACAGGGTTGGCGGCACCATGCCGCGTACTTGCAACAGATTGCCCAGCAATACCTGGTGATGGCTGACGCGCTCGATCAGGTCTTCGTCGTCCTGATTTTTTTCGAGCACCTCAAGCATCTGATGTACTTCTTCGTTTTGACGAGGGCTGGCGTACCAGTAGCGGATCCCCAGCGTCACCCGGCCTTGTGGGGCAAGGCGGCAACGCACCGGGCGCTTCAGTTGACGGCTGATGGCTCCCAGGGACACCTGGCTCACCGGCCCTTCGGAGGCCAGTACCAGGGTTTCGTTTTCCTCGCCGACCGGCAGCACGCCGTAGTGCGTGGCGATTTTGCGCGGCACGGCGTCGATCAGGCGTTTGTCGAGCTTGAACGGATTGAGTGGCGCCCATTCCAGGTCCAGTTGTTCGGCCAGAGCCTGCACCAGTTGCGTGGTGTCGATGTGCCCGCGCAGCAGTAGTTCCTGACCCAGGCGCCGGCGTACCGGGTTGGTGATCGCGGCTTCGAGTTGATCTTCAGAGAGCAGGCCTTTTTCCACCAGACGATGGCCCAGCGGGGTGCGTTGGGCCTCGGCCAGGGCCGGAAACTCATGGGTGGTCTTGTCCCAGGCGACGCGCCGGGAATCGCCCATTTCCATCACTTGGCGCAACGCCCGAAGGTTGGCGAAGAAATTGACGAAATTGCTCCACACCATCCGGGGGGCCGACAGTAGTCCTTCGCCCAGTCCGTAAAAGCGGGTGACAAACCAACCGCGCTGGAATAGACGATTGAGCAGCATGAAACCATTGAGCCACAGCAGGCCCACCAGCAACGCGCTGTCAGAGAGGATCGAGGGGAACCGCCAGGCATTCGGCGCGAACTCGGTGACCAGCCACAGCGCGAGCATCACCACCAGCAGAATGTTCACCAGGAAGCTCAACAGGTACGCAATCAGGCCACGGCGGTCGCGCCACAGAAAATAATTGAGCATGCCTTTGCGGCTCCAGCCCAGATTCTTGGTGCCCTGGAACACAATGCCGACGATCCAGCGCGACTTCTGCCGGATCGCGTACTGCAAGTCCCGGGGAAAGTGCTCGCGCACGCAGATCACCTGGGAAAAGGCGCGGTCCATGCCGAACACCCAGGGTTGTTCCAGTGCCAGTTTCGGGTCGGTCACCGAATAGCGGGCAAAGATGCACTTCATGCCTTTTTGCTTGAGGCGAAAACCGATGTCGTAGTCTTCGGTCAGGCTCTGCACGTCGAAAGCGATACCGTCACCGTCCTCGAGCAGGGCACTGATGGCCTTGCGGCTGAAACAGGTGCCGACGCCGGCGCTGGGCACTTGCCCGGTCAATGCTTCACGCACGATGACGTCCTTGCCATGGTTCTCGGCGAACTCGTCGACGTAATGCCCGGCAGTGAAACCATTCCATTGCGGCGCGTAGGGATAGACCGGAATCTGGATCAGGTCCTTGGCCGGCAGCAGGTAGTTGAACAGGCGCAACTCCATGGGCGAAATCACGTCCTCGGCATCGTGCAGGATGAAGCCGGCGAACTGGATCTTTGCATCGCTTTCAAAACGCAGGATGGCGTCGATCACGTTGTTCAGGCAGTCGGCCTTGCTGGTGGGGCCGGGACGGGCGCACACCACTTTGTGCACGTTGGGATAATGCCGGCACACCGCATCGACGTCGGCCTGGGTCTCGGCGTCGTTGGGGTAGGTGCCGACGAAAATCTGATAGTTCTCGTAGTCGATGGTCGAGGCGGCCAGGCGCGCCATCTCGCCGACCACGCCGACTTCGTTCCACGCCGGCACCATGATCGCCAGGGGTTTTTCGCCGATGGTGTACAGCCGTTGCTCATCGGCGCGCTCGAATTTTTCATAGATCCGCCAGCGCCGGATCAGTTTGCGGGTCCAGTACACCAGGTCGATGAACAGGTCATCGAGCCCGAGTATGAACATCAGCAGGGCCAGGGTAATCGCGAGGTATTTGAGTCCGAACAACGCATAGGCAAAGAGGTCGACAAACACCAGGCTCATACGGCTTTTCCAGCCGTACGGTGTTTGAGCCAGATGACGAGGCGATTGGCGATGCGCTCGCTGGCGTGCCCGTCGCCATAAGGGCTGTGGACCCGGCTCATGCGCTCGAAGGTGGCTTGATCATCGAACAACAGGCTCGATTCATTGACGATGCGATCGGTGTCGGTGCCCACCAGCACCACAGTTCCGCCTTCGAGCGCCGATGGCCGCTCTGTGACATCGCGAAGCACCAGGAGCGGTTTGCCAATGGCCGGCGCTTCCTCCTGGATGCCACCGGAATCGGTGAGAATGAAATAAGCGCGGTCCATCAGCCACACGAAGTGCTGGTAATCCTGTGGCGCCACCAGATAGATATTGGGTTTGTCCGAGAGAACGCTGTAGACCGCCTTTTGCACCTGCGGATTGAGGTGCACCGGATAGACGAATTGTACATCGGGATAACGTTCGGCAAGGGTGGCCAGGGCCAGGCAGATGTTGCGGAAGCCGCCGCCGAAGTTCTCCCGGCGATGCCCGGTGATCAGCACCATGCGCCGGTTGTCGTCGAGCACGGCCAGCGGCGAATCGGCGGCCGGGTGCCAGTGGACTTCCTGTTGGTGTTTGCGCATCCATACCAGCGCATCGATCACCGTGTTACCGGTGACCTCGATGTTGGCCTTGGACACACCTTCGCGCAGCAGGTTGTCCTGGTTGAGGAGGGTCGGTGCGAAATGCAGGTCGGCGATGACACCGGTCAGGTGTCGGTTGGCTTCTTCCGGCCAGGGTGCGCGTAAGTTGCCGGTACGCAAACCCGCCTCGACGTGGCCGATGGGTATCTGGCGATTGAAGGCGGCGAGGGCGGCAATGAAACTGGTGGTGGTGTCGCCATGCACCAACACGATATCCGGATTCACTCGCTCGTAGGCTTTGTCGAGATGCCCCAGCAATTGTTCGGAGAGACCGTTGAGGGTCTGGCCCTGGGTCATCACCTGCAAGTCTTCGTCGACCGTCAGTTCGAACGAGTCGAGGACCTGCTTGAGCATTTCCCGGTGCTGGCCGGTGGAGCAGATGTTCAGGGAGATACCCGGCCAATTGCGCAGGACTCGTGCCAAGGGGGCCATCTTGATAGCCTCCGGACGCGTACCGAAAACCATCATGACTTTAAATGACATCAACCCTCCTTGGACCGCACTCGCCGAATACGGCGCGGTTGCTAAAACCGGTAATTTCTAGGGCGTACAATAAAGCAGTCGGACGGGTGGTTGTCCAATTATGYAGTTCAGAGTCGCGGGTTTTGCTTCGAATGGGTTCATGTGCACCCAATTGAGAACCAGATACCCGTCCCCTGTAGCCAACGGTAGCGTCAGTTCGTGTGTGCGGTTGGTAACGTTTTTTCCTGTTTGCACGCATCCCTCTGATTCAAAACACATTTCAATCTCCCTCACATTCCCTCCACATCCTGTGGCACACTTTCTGCTGTCTATTCCGTTGTTACATACCAAGTTCCGGTATAGCGGAATAAACATTGCCCTGGAGTGCTTGCCATGCATCGCCGACCTTCCTTGTTCACAGCATGTGTTTTTCTGTTCGCAGCCTCTGCTGCTGCCATGGGCGTGGCCCAGGCGGCGGACAGCAAGCTCGACAGCGTTCTGGCCCGCGGCAAACTGATTGTAGGCACCGGCAGCACCAACGCGCCGTGGCACTTCCAGGGCGCCGACGGCAAGTTGCAAGGCTTTGATATCGATATCGCGCGCATGGTGGCCAAGGGGCTGTTCAACGATCCGAGCAAGGTCGAGTTCGTGGTGCAGTCGTCCGACGCGCGTATCCCCAACCTGCTGACCGACAAGGTCGACATGAGCTGCCAGTTCATCACCGTGACGGCCAGCCGTGCCCAGCAAGTGGCGTTCACCCTGCCGTACTACCGCGAAGGTGTCGGCCTGCTGCTGCCGGCGAACAGCAAGTACAAGGAAATCGATGACATGAAAGCCGCCGGTGACAGTCTCACCGTGGCGGTGCTGCAAAACGTCTACGCCGAAGAACTGGTGCACCAGGCGCTGCCCAAGGCCAAGGTCGATCAGTACGACAGCGTGGACCTGATGTATCAGGCGGTGAACTCCGGCCGCGCCGACGCGGCGGCCACCGACCAGTCTTCGGTGAAGTATCTGATGGTGCAGAACGCCGGCCGCTACCGCAGCCCGGCTTACGCCTGGAGCCCGCAGACCTATGCGTGCGCGGTCAAGCGTGGCGACCAGGACTGGTTGAATTTCGTCAACACCACCCTGCATGAGGCCATGACCGGCGTTGAGTTCCCGACTTACGCGGCATCGTTCAAACAGTGGTTCGGTGTGGATCTGCCAACGCCGGCGATTGGCTTTCCCGTCGAATTCAAATGATCCCGTGAGAGTGGGGCGCCGATATGCGCCCCGCTCAAGGTACTGCTGACCATGAACTATCAGTTGAACTTTGCCGCCGTCTGGCGCGATTTCGACACCTTGCTGGCGGGGCTCGGTATGGGCCTTGAACTGGCCCTGGTGTCGATCGCCATCGGCTGCGTGATCGGCCTGATGATGGCGTTTGCCTTGCTGTCCAGGCATCGCGCATTGCGGGTGCTGGCGTCGGTGTATGTCACGGTGATTCGTAACACGCCGATCCTGGTGTTGATCCTGTTGATCTACTTTGCGTTGCCGAGTCTGGGGATCCGGCTGGACAAGATTCCCTCGTTCATCATCACCCTGTCGCTGTACGCCGGAGCCTACCTGACCGAAGTGTTCCGCGGCGGTTTGCTGAGCATTCCCAAGGGCCTGCGCGAAGCCGGGCTGGCTATCGGCCTGGGCGAGTGGCAGGTCAAGGCCTACGTTACCGTGCCGGTGATGCTGCGCAATGTGTTGCCGGCCCTGTCGAACAACTTCATTTCGCTGTTCAAGGACACCTCGCTGGCGGCGGCGATTGCGGTACCGGAGCTGACCTATTACGCGCGCAAGATCAATGTCGAGAGCTACCGGGTGATTGAAACCTGGCTGGTGACCACGGCGCTTTATGTGGCGGCCTGTTACCTGATTGCCATGATGCTGCGTTACCTCGAACAGCGTCTGGCGATTCGCCGATAGGAGGCCCCATGTACGAATCCCCCAGTTGGTTGCATGAGTTGTGGGTGGCGCGGGAAGTGCTGTGGCAAGGCTTTCTGACCAGTGTCCAGGTGTCGGTGCTGGCGATTTTGCTCGGCACGCTGGTTGGCGTCGTCGCCGGGCTGGTGCTGACCTACGGCAAACTCTGGATGCGCGCACCGTTTCGTTTTTATGTCGATGTGATTCGCGGCACGCCCGTGTTCGTGCTGGTGCTGGCGTGCTTTTACATGGCGCCGGCGCTGGGCTGGCAGATCAGTGCGTTCCAGGCCGGTGCGCTGGGGCTGACGCTGTTCTGCGGCTCCCATGTCGCCGAGATTGTGCGCGGTGCCTTGCAGGCCTTGCCGCTTGGGCAGATGGAGGCGAGCAAGGCCATCGGGCTGACGTTCTTTCAGGCCCTCGGGTACGTGCTGTTGCCCCAGGCGCTGCGGCAGATTCTGCCGACCTGGGTCAACTCGTCGACCGAGATCGTCAAGGCCTCGACCCTGTTGTCGGTGATCGGCGTCGCCGAGTTGCTGCTCAGCACCCAGCAGATCATCGCCCGGACCTTCATGACTCTGGAGTTTTACCTGTTCGCCGGTTTCCTGTTCTTCGTCATCAACTACGGCATCGAGTTACTCGGCCGGCACATTGAAAAGCGGGTGGCTTTGCCATGACTCAGACTCAAACCCATGCACAAAACGGCCAGCCGCTGCTGGATATTCGCGGCCTGCACAAGCGTTACGACCAGCTCGAAGTGCTCAAGGGCGTCGACCTGAGCATGCAGCGCGGCAATGTGGTGACGTTGATCGGTTCCAGCGGCTCGGGCAAGACCACGCTGCTGCGTTGCGTGAACATGCTCGAAGAGTTCCAGGGCGGGCAGATCCTGCTCGACGGCGAATCCATCGGTTATGACGAGGTCAACGGCAAACGCATTCGCCACCCGGAAAAAGTCATTGCCCGTCATCGTGCCATGACCGGCATGGCGTTCCAGCAGTTCAACCTGTTTCCGCACCTCACCGCGTTGCAGAACGTCACGTTGGGCCTGCTCAAGGTCAAGAAACTGCACAAGGACGAGGCGGTGGCCCTGGCCGAGAAATGGCTCGAGCGCGTCGGCCTGCTGGAGCGTCGCGATCACTTTCCCGGTCAGTTGTCTGGCGGGCAGCAACAGCGCGTGGCGATCGCCCGCGCCATCGCCATGAACCCGAGCCTGATGTTGTTCGACGAAGTGACCTCGGCCCTCGACCCGGAGCTGGTCGGCGAAGTGTTGAGTGTGATCAAGGGCCTGGCCGAGGACGGCATGACCATGCTGCTGGTGACCCACGAAATGCGCTTCGCCTTCGAGGTTTCGGACAAGATCGTATTCATGAATCAGGGGCGTATCGAAGAGCAGGGGCCGCCCAAGGACCTGTTCGAGCGCCCGCAATCGCCACGGCTGGCGGAATTTCTCAAAAGCACTCGCTTTTAACGTCATTTTCAAAGCAGGAGAAACACCCATGAGCATTACTCGTTACGGCACCGGCAGCACCGCCGGCGGCGGTCAGCCCCGTCCTTTTGCCCGTGCTGTCGAAGCCGATGGCTGGCTGCACGTGTCTGGCCAGGTGCCGGCGCTGGATGGCGAGATCATTGTCGGAGGCATCGTCGAGCAGACTCATCAGACCATGAAGAACCTGATCGCCATCCTTGAAGAGGCCGGTTATGGCCTTGAAGACGTGGTACGCACCGGCGTGTGGCTGGAAGACCCGCGGGATTTCTGGAGCTTCAACAAGGTGTTCTCCGAATACTTCAAACCGGAACACGCCCCGGCGCGGGCCTGCGTGCAGGCGAACATGATGGTCGACTGCAAGGTCGAGATCGACTGCATTGCCTACAAGAAAAAGGCTTGAACCGAGTCGCACCCATCGCGGGCAAGCCACGCTCCCACAGGTTTTGTGTGCTGCCACAGATTGCAGTCACAACTTCAACCTCTGTGGGAGCGAGCTTGCTCGCGATGGCGATCTAACCGCCAACAACGCACTTTGGTTAGACTCCCGGCATTATGAATGGGAACCACTGAAATGACCGAAGACACCATCAAGCGCCGGGCACGCGGTCTGGACCGGGCGTTCGATATCCTCGATTTCCTCAAGGAGATCGGCCAGCCCCTGCGCCCGAACGACATTGCCAACGGCATCGGCAGCCCCAAATCCACAGTCTACGAACTGGTGGCCTCGCTGCTGGAACGGCGGATCCTGGAGCCGGTGGGCAAGGACGGTCATGTCTACCTCGGTCGCCAGTTGTACTTTCTCGGCCAAGCCCACTTGCGCCATTTCGACCTGACCCGTGAAGCCGATCACGCTTTGCAGGAAATCGTCAGCCAGACCCGTGAAACGGCGCAGATGTGCCTGCTCAACGGGCGCAAATACACCGTTGCGCTGATGAAGGAGGGGGAACGGCATTTCCGCATTTCCTCGGACATTGGCGAAAACGCACCCATCCCCTGGACCGCCTCCGGGCGGCTGTTGCTGGCGCACCTGAGCGACCAGGAAATCGTCGACCTGATCGACCACGACGACTTCATCCTGCCTGACGGCGAACGCTTGCCGCTGGAACAGTTTCTCAAGGAAATCCGTCAGGCCGGAATCGATGGTTTCTTTTCTTTCGATAGCGTCGCCGACACCTTTACCCATTGCTTTGCCGCCCCGGTCAAAGACCCCGGCGGCGTGGCCATCGCGACCCTGTGCATCGTCGCTCCACGAGCCGATGCCAAGAAAAACTACAATGACTACCGCCGGGTGTTGATCGACAGCGCCAACAGCCTGGCCCGTCGCATCAACGAATAACAGCGGCTGCCTGCGGCCGCGTRAACGAGGAGTTCGACCATGTCTTCTGCCCCCCATACTGCCAACGTGGACAAAGGCGCTGCCCCGATCGGTGCCAGCCTGGTGCGTGACGTCAGCCTGCCCGCGCTGGTACTGCACCGCGAGGCGCTGGAACACAACATTCGCTGGATGCAGGACTTCGTCAGCAACAGCGGCGCGGAACTGGCACCCCATGGCAAGACCAGCATGACCCCGGCGCTGTTCCGTCGCCAACTGGACGCCGGTGCCTGGGGCATCACCCTGGCCAGCGCCACGCAAACCCGTGCCGCCTACGCCCATGGCGTGCGTCGTGTGCTGATGGCCAACCAGTTGGTCGGCACGCCGAACATGGCGTTGATCGCTGACTTGCTGGCCGACCCGACGTTCGACTTCTATTGCATGGTCGATCACCCGGACAATGTCGCCGACCTCGGCGCCTATTTCGCCTCCCGTGGCGTGCGCCTGAACGTGATGATCGAATACGGCGTGGTCGGTGGTCGTTGCGGTTGCCGCAGCGAACAGGAAGTGCTCGACCTGGCCAAGGCCATCGCCGCGCAACCGGCACTGGCCCTGAGCGGGATCGAAGGTTACGAAGGCGTCATTCATGGCGATCACGCCGTGACCGGTATTCGCGATTTCGCCGCATCACTGGTGCGCCTGGCGGTGCAGTTGCAAGACAGCGGCGCCTTCGCCATTGCCAAGCCGATCATCACTGCGTCGGGTTCAGCCTGGTATGACCTGATTGCCGAGTCCTTCGAAGCGCAGAACGCCGCCGGACGTTTCCTCAGCGTGCTGCGTCCCGGCAGTTACGTGGCTCACGACCATGGCATCTACAAGGAAGCACAGTGCTGCGTGCTCGACCGTCGCAGCGATCTGCACGAAGGCCTGCGTCCGGCGCTGGAAGTGTGGGCGCACGTGCAGTCGTTGCCGGAGCCGGGGTTTGCGGTGATTGCCCTGGGCAAGCGCGACGTGGCGTACGACGCTGGCTTGCCGGTGCCGTTGTTGCGGTACAAGGCGGGTGTGGTGCCGGCCAAAGGCGATGATGTGAGTGCGTGCAAAGTGACCGCGGTGATGGACCAGCATGCGTTCATGACCGTGGCGCCAGGGGTTGATCTGCGGGTGGGCGATATCATTTCGTTCGGCACTTCGCACCCGTGCCTGACGTTCGACAAATGGCGTGTCGGCTGTCTGGTGGATGAACAACTGAATGTCATCGAGACCATGGAAACCTGTTTCTAAGGCTCAGGACCGAGGCGCGGCCATCGCGAGCAGGTCGGATCGCCGCACCGTCGCTCCCACATTGGAATGCGATCCCCTGTAGGAGCGAGCCTGCTCGCGATAGCGTCCCCCCAGACAACAAAGAAACACCAGAGACCCCACAACAATGAACACCATCAACACCCTGGGCCCCAACACCCCACGCATCGCCCTGATCGGCGAATGCATGATCGAGTTGCAGCATCGCGCCGACGGCAGCCTGCAACAGCGCTTCGGCGGCGACACCTTGAATACGGCGGTGTATCTGTCCCGGGAACTGGGCGAGGACGGCACCGTGGATTACGTCACCGCCTTGGGTGATGACAGTTTCAGCGACGCCATGTGCCAGAGTTGGGCAGCGGAAAATATCGGGCTCGACATGGTCCAGCGCCTGCCTGGACGCCTGCCGGGTTTGTATTGCATCCAGACCAACGCCGCCGGTGAGCGACGCTTTCTGTACTGGCGCAACGAAGCGGCAGTCCGCGATTGCTTCACCACCCCGGCCGCCGCGCCGATCCTTGCGGCGCTGCCGGATTACGACGTGCTGTACTTCAGCGGTATCACCCTGGCGGTACTCGGCGTGCAAGGCCGGGAAAAATTGCTGGAAACCCTGATCGAAGCCCGCCAGCGCGATGCGCGAATTGTGTTCGACAACAACTACCGGCCACGGCTGTGGGCGTCGGTCGAGGACGCACGGGCGGCGTATTGCCGTGTGCTGCCGCAGGTCGACCTGGCGTTGCTGACGGTGGATGACGAACAGGCGTTGTTCGGTTACTCCGATTGTGACGCGGTGTTTGCCGCGTATGAGCAGATGGGTACGCCGGAAGTGGTGCTCAAGCGCGGCGCCGAAGCGTGCCTGATTCGTTGTGATGGCGAGTCATTCGAGGTGCCGGCGCAGAAGGTTGCGCGGGTGGTGGACACCACGGCGGCGGGGGATTCGTTCAGTGCGGCGTATCTGGCTTCGCGGCTCAAGGGCGGCAGCCCTGAAGAAGCCGCCGAGGCCGGGCATCGGTTGGCGAGCCGGGTGATTCAGGTGCCGGGGGCGCTGATCCCAAGGTAGGCGGTGAATGGCCGCTGGCTGCGCCATCGGATCGCGAGCAGGCTCGCTCCCACAGGGATCTGTGAGTTGCCACAGATTGCAGCCACACCATCAAACACTGTGGGAGCGACGGTGCGGCGATCCGACTTGCTCGCGATGGGGGCCGAAAGCCAACCACTCAATCCCGGTAAAACACCTGCACCAGGTGATACCCGAACTTGCTCTTGATCGGCCCATGCACCACCCGTAGCGGTTTCTTGAAGATTACCGCATCGATCACACCGACCATCTGCCCCGGCCGTACTTCACCGAGGTCACCGCCGCGCTTGCCCGAGGGGCAGGTCGAATACTTCTTGGCCAGCACATCGAACGCTTCACCCTTGGCGATGCGTTGTTTGAGCTGCTCGGCTTCTTCCGAGGTTTTCACCAGAATATGGCGGGCTTGAGCTTTCATGGGCGGTACCTTGCAACGGTGGTGGCTATGTGGGCGGCTATGTGGGTGACAGCGGGGGCGCGCGATTATGCCTCAAGTCAGTGCGGTTGACCGATCATCGTGCGAATCTTGTTGGCCAGCAGGTCGATGGAAAATGGCTTGGCCACCATGTCCATGCCTTCTTCGAGGAAACCCTGGCGTTCGGCGGCGATTTCCGCGTAACCGGTCATGAACAGTACTTTCAGTTCGGGACGGTGCTGGCGGGCGATTTCTGCCAGTTGTCGGCCGTTCATGCCCGGCAACCCGACGTCGGTCACCAGCAGGTCCAGCCGCAGGTCTGACTCCAGCACCGGCAGGGCGCTCTTGGCATCTTCGGCTTCATGGGCGCGGTAGCCGAGCTCCTTGAGCAGGTCCATTACCAGCATGCGCACCGCCGCATCGTCCTCTACCAGCATCACGGTTTCGCCGGCAATCGCCGCCGGTGCCTCGCCGCCGACGGGCGACAGGATTTTTTCCGGCTCGGCCGAATGCAGGCGCGGCAGGTACAAGCGCACGCTGGTGCCCCGTTCAGGCAGGCTGAACAGACTGACGTGCCCCCCCGATTGTTGGGCGAACCCGTAAATCATCGACAAGCCCAAGCCGGTGCCCTGGCCAATGGGCTTGGTGGTGAAGAACGGGTCGAATGCCTTGGCCAGCACCAAGGGCGTCATGCCGGTGCCGTTGTCGCTGACGGTAATCATCACGTAGTCGCCGGCCTTGACCGGTTCCAGGGTCGTGATGTCGCTGCCGTCGAGGTACACATTGGCGGTTTCGATCTGCAGCACGCCGCCATCCGGCATGGCGTCCCGGGCGTTGATCACCAGGTTGAGCAAGGCGTTTTCCAACTGACTGACATCCGTGCTGATCCGCCAGATGTTTTTGGCCAGTTGCAGTTTGAGTTCGATGTGGTCGCCCTTGGTTCGACTGAACAAGTCTTCGAGCGAGTGAATCAACTCGTTGGGGTTCAGCGGCTTGCGGTTGAGCGACTGCCGCCGGGAGAACGCCAGCAAGCGATGGGTGAGGGCGGCGGCACGGTTGGCCGAGGACACGGCCGCTTCAGTGAACCTGCCAATTTCGGCCACGCGGCCGTCGGCAATGTAGCGCTGCATCAGGTCGAGACTGCCGATGATGCCGGTGAGCATATTGTTGAAGTCATGGGCGATGCCGCCGGTAAGCTGGCCGACCGCATCCATTTTCTGGGCATGGCGCAAGGTGTCTTCGGCACGCTCACGTTCGAACATCTCGTTCTGCAGGCGCTCGTTGGCCTCGGCCAGTTGGCGGGTGCGGGCGGCAACCCGTTCCTCAAGGGTTTCGTTCAGGTTGCGCAAGGCTTCTTCGGTCTTTTTGCTTTCGGTTTCATCGATCACGAAGATGTAGAAACCGTTTACCGCGCCGTCTGCGCCGTGGCGTGGCAGGTAATTCATCAAGGCCTGGCGGATGCTGCCGTCGCGGTGTGGCGTGCTGATGCTGAAACAGCAGGGCCGGCCGGACAGCGCCTCAGTGATGTACTGGGCGCATAGCGCATAGGCTTCTTCGCCAAGCACTTCAAGAATGGTAAGCCCGTAAAGCTCTTGCGGCGTCAGGCCGTACCAGTCGAGGTACGCCGCATTGTTCAGGCGAAAGCGTTCTTCGCGGTCGACGTAGCTGATCAGGACCGGCATGGCGTTGATGATCAGTTGCAGCTCGGTCTGGCTCTGGCGCAGGGCCTGTTCGGTGTGTTTGCGTTCGGTCAGGTCCAGGGCGGCGCCGAGGAAGCGCATCGGCCGGCCGTGGTGATCCTTGTAGCAGCGACCGCGGGCAAACACCCAGCGCATCTGGCCGTCGGTTTGCAGCAGGCGATACTCCTCGGCGTACTCAGTGCCGTGGGTGATGCAATGCTTGATGCTGCGGGCGATCAGGGCGCGGTCTTGCGGGTGTACGCCGTGCAGGTACTCGCTGATCGGCAACTGGCTGGCCATGGCCGGGTCGATGCCGTGCAGTTGGGCAAAATGCGCATCGGCGATGAAGCGGTCCTCGCTGATGTCCCAGTCCCAGGTACCGACCGCGTCGGTGGCGGCGAGGGCCAGTTGCAGGCGCTCCTCGGTTTCGCGCTGGGCCTTGAGACTGGCCGCCGAGCGCTGTTCGAGTTCGAGGGCGATGCGCCGGCGTTCGTTGGTTTCGATGGCGGTGACCAGGATCCCGGCCACCTTGGCACTTTCGTCACGGATCGGGCTGTAGGTCAGGTCGAGCCAGAAGTCAGTCTCCCGGCCCTCACGTTGCAGGGTGAAGCGCTGCTCGCTGTAGCTTCGCACCTGACCTTGCAGGACGGCGCTGTATATCGGGTCGGTAAAGTCTTTCAACTCTGGCCAGATCAGGTGTGCCGGTTGGCCGAAAGCGTGTGGATGTTTGCTTCCAGCGAGCAGGGCGAAGCCGTCGTTGTAGATCTGCGTCAGTTGCGGGCCCCATAGCAGCAGCATCGGCATCGGTGAGTGAATGACGATGTCCACGGCGGTTCGCAGGCTTTGTGGCCATTTGCTGGCCGCGCCCAGGGGGCTGCTTGTCCAGTCGATGCGGGCGATCAAGGCCTGGGCATCGCTGGCGGTTGGTGTTGCGTTCATCCGGGTGTCCTGCGCCAATTCGCTATAGCTGGCGTCTATTCTTGCACAGGTGACAGGCGCAGGTTGATTCGAAGGCTTGAGCGGTTACTGTGGGAGCGAGCTTGCTCGCGATAGCGGAGTGTCAGTTGACATCAATGCAAATTGACCCGACGCCATCGCGAGCAAGCTCGCTCCCACAGGTAACCGGGTTTCAAGACTGGAGTTCGGGCCTGTTTCGGTACTGCTCCAACGCCTCGGGATTGGCCAGGGCATCGGTGTTCTTCACCTTCTGACCATGCACCACATTGCGTACCGCCAACTCAACGACTTTGCCGCTGATGGTCCGGGGAATGTCGGTGACCGCGACAATCTTCGCCGGCACATGGCGTGGCGTGGTGTTGGCGCGAATCGTCTGGCGGATCTGCTGTTGCAGCGCCTCGTCCAGTTCGACCCCGTCGCGCAACTGTACGAATAGCACCACCCGCACGTCATCCTGCCACTGTTGACCGATGGCCACGCTGTCGAGCACCTGTGGGATTTTTTCCACCTGGCGATAGATTTCCGCCGTACCGATGCGCACGCCTCCGGGGTTGAGCACGGCATCGGAGCGCCCGTGGATCATCATACCGCCATGGGGCCGTTGTTCGGCGTAATCACCTTGGGCCCAGACGCCGGGGAACAGGCTGAAATAGGATTTGCGCAGTTTCTCGCCATCGGGATCGTTCCACAGGCCAACGGGTATCGCCGGGAAGTGCCGGGTGCAGACCAGTTCGCCTTTTTCGCCGATTACCGGTTGGCCTTCGTCGTTCCACACTTCGACGGCCATGCCCAGGCTCTTGCCCATGATTTCGCCACGTCTGATGGGCGACACAGGGTTGCCGTTGACGAAGCACGAGACGATGTCGGTGCCACCGGACATCGAGGCCAGACACACGTCAGCCTTGAAGTCGCGATAGACGAAGTCGTAACTGTGCGGTGACAGCGCCGAGCCGGTGCATAGCAGCATCTTGAGGCTGCTCAGGTCATGGCTTTCACGGGGCTTGATACCGCTGCTTTCCAGGGTCGCGAGGTATTTGGGGCTGGTGCCAAAGACACTGATGCCCTCGTCGTCGATCAGGTCGATCAAGCGTTGCGGGTCGGGGTGGAACGGCGAACCGTCGTACAGCACCACCGCACTGYCGACCGCCAATGCCGACACCAGCCAGTTCCACATCATCCAGCCGCAGGTGGTGTAGTAGAACAGGCGCTCGCCGGGGCCGAGATCGCAGTGCAGGCCGTGTTCCTTGACGTGTTGCAGGAGTACGCCGCCGGTACTGTGGATGATGCATTTGGGCACGCCGGTGGTGCCGCTGGAGTAGAGGATGTACAGCGGATGGGCGAAGGGCACGGGGACGAAATCGGGCTCGCCGCCAGGTTCATAGAAATCGTTCCACAGCGTCACGTTGGCCGGGGTACGGAAGTGTTCGATCCGCGTGTGGGGCCGCGCATAGGGCACGATGATCAACTGCTGCAACGACGGCAGGCGCTCGAGGATTTCGTTGAGCTTGGCGGTCTGGTCGATTTCCTTGCCGGCGTAGCGATAACCGGCGCAGGTCACCAGCACTTTCGGTTCGATCTGGCCGAAACGGTCAACCACCCCTTGGGTGCCGAAGTCGGGCGAAGAACAGGACCAGATTGCGCCAAGGCTGGTGGTGGCGAGCATGGCCACCAGGGTTTGCCAGGTGTTGGGCATGCACGCGGCGACCCGGTCGCCAACCCTGACACCGGCCGCTATCAGCCCGTTTTGAAAGCCGGCGACATGTTCCGCGAGCTCGGCCCAGGTCAAATGTTCACGCAGACCGTTTTCGCCAACGGCTATCACGGCGATCGCATCATCGCGACGCTGTAGCAGGTGTTCGGCAAAGTTCAGCGTTGCGCCGGGGAACCACTGGGCGCTGGGCATCTGCGGGCCTTCGAGCAGCACCGCGTCGGGTTGCTCGTGGAAGCGGATGTCGAAGAAGTCGACGATGGCCTGCCAGAAGTCCGGGCGTTGCTCGATGGACCATTGGTGCAGGTCAGGGTAGTCGTCAATCTTGAGGTGATGCCGCTGATTGACGAAGCGCCGGAAGGCCTCCATGCGGGTCTTGCCAATGCGTTTGGCGTCGGGTTGCCAGAGGATGTCGGACATGGTTTGCCTCTTCTTGTTGGCGAGTGCAGTGCACTCGATCGCGAGCAGGCTCGCTCCTACAGGGGATCGCATTTCCATGTGGGAGCGAGCCTGCTCGCGAAGAACGATAACGCGGTTTAGCGGTCAGTCACTGCGCCAACCACCCACCATCAACATTCCATGCCGCGCCACGCACCTGGCTGCCGGCTTCGCTACACAAGAACAGCACCAGCTCACCCAGTTGCGGCGGTGTCACGAACTCCAGCGATGGCTGCTTTTCAGCGAGCAAATCATGCTGCGCCTGCTGCGGATCAACCCCACTGGCGGCACGATCATCAATCTGCTTCTGCACCAGTGGCGTCAATACCCAGCCTGGGCAGATCGCATTGCAGGTGACCTGGGTGGTCGCGGTTTCCAGCGCGACCACTTTGGTCAAGCCGATCACCCCGTGCTTGGCGGCGACATAGGCCGACTTGCCCACCGAGCCGACCAGGCCATGCACCGAAGCAATGTTGATCACCCGACCCCAGCCCTTGGCGCGCATGCCCGGCAGGCTCAACCGCGTGCTGTGAAACACCGACGACAGGTTGATGGCGATGATCGAATCCCAGCGCTCTACCGGAAACTCATCCACCGCTGCCACGTGTTGAATGCCAGCGTTGTTGACCAGAATGTCGACGCCGCCGAACTCGCGCTCGGCGTAGGCGATCATGTCGGCAATTTGTGCCGGATCGCTGACATCGGCCGGGTGATGGCCGACCTTGCCGCCGAACTGTTCGACTTCGGCAATCACCTTGGATGCATCGCCGAAGCCGTTGAGGATCAGGTTGGCGCCAGCCTTGGCCAGGCTCAGGGCGATGCCCAAACCGATACCGCTGGTGGAACCGGTGACCAGTGCGGTCTTGCCCGAAAGAGTCGTCATGAATACCTCACACAATGCCAGTGGCGTAGAAGGTGCCGATCACTACGAAAACCGCCAGGGTCTTGATCAGCGTAATACAGAAAATGTCTTTGTAAGCCTCGCGGTGGGTTAGCCCTGTGACCGCCAACAGGGTAATCACCGCGCCATTGTGCGGCAGGGTGTCCATGCCGCCGCTGGCCATCGCTGCGACCCGGTGCAGCACTTCCAGGGGAATGTTCGCCGCATGGGCGGCACTGATGAACTGCTCGGACATCGCCGCCAGCGCGATGCTCATGCCACCCGAGGCGGAGCCGGTGATGCCGGCCAGCAGGGTCACGGTAATCGCTTCGTTGACCAGTGGGTTGGGGATGCTCTTGAGCCAGTCGGCCAGCACCAGAAAGCCCGGCAAGGACGCGATCACCGCGCCGAAACCGTATTCCGAGGCGGTGTTCATCGCCGCCAGCAAGGCACCGCTCACCGCGCTTTTACTGCCTTCGGCGAGCTTGCGGCTGATCGCCTTGTAGCCAAACACCAGCACCATGAGGATGCCGACCAGCAAGGCTGCCTGTACGGCCCAGATCGCCGTGAGCTTGGCGATTTCCGTGGTCACCGGCGCGGCCATGCCCGGCAGCGCGAGGCTGTGGGTCTTGCCATACACCTGCGGAATCCAGTGGGTGAACAGCAGGTTCATGATGCCCACCGCGAGCAGTGGCGAGAGTGCGAGCCACGGGTTGGGTAGCTTGAGATCGGCGGCGGTTTCCGGCTCGTTGCGCAGGTCAGAACCATAGCCTTCACCGGCACGCTGGGCCTTGTTGCGCTGACGCTGGAGAAACAGCATGCCGGCACAGAACACGAAGATCGTGCCGATCACGCCCAGCCACGGCGCTGCCCACGCGGTGGTGTTGAAGAACGTGCTGGGGATGATGTTCTGGATTTGTGGCGTGCCGGGCAGGGCGTCCATGGTGAACGAGAACGCACCGAGGGCAATGGTCGCCGGGATCAGGCGCTTGGGGATGTTGCTTTGGCGGAACATCTCGGCGGCAAACGGATAGACCGCAAACACCACCACAAACAGCGACACGCCGCCGTAGGTCAGCAAGGCGCAGACCAGCACGATCACCAGCATCGCCTGGCGGGTGCCGAGCAGGCGAATCGCCGCCGCGACGATGGAGCGCGAGAAACCGGACAGTTCGATCAGCTTGCCGAACACCGCGCCGAGCAGGAATACCGGGAAATACAGTTTGATGAAACCGACCATTTTTTCCATGAACACCCCGGTGAAAGCGGGGGCGACGGCAGACGGGTCAGTCAGCAGGACAGCGCCGAGAGCGGCAATCGGGGCAAAAAGGATAACGCTGTAGCCACGGTAGGCAGCCAGCATCAGCAGCGCGAGGGCTGCCAAGGCAATGATCACACTCATGGTGTGTCTCTCCTGGGTTGTTATTTTTGTTGGGTGAAGCCTGGTAGGAGAGGCGTATAGCTAGTTTTGTGCCATCTTGTTAAGTTGTTGAAATATAAGAATATATTTGATTTCTATGGGCTGGATTCGAATGATTTGTCTCTAACTGGAGACTTCTGGCGATAGTGCTGGCCTCATCGCGAGCAAGCTCGCTCCCACAGGGGGACGGAGTAAGTCGGGAGAACACGGTCTACTGTGGGAGCGAGCTTGCTCGCGATGAATTGTCTATCAATGGAGATGTATGTCTCTTTATGGAGACTCTGCTATCCCCAGCGCCACCATCTTCTTGTACAGCGTCGACCGTCCAAGCCCCAGCCGCGCCGCCGCATCAACCACCTTGCCCCCGCATTGCGCAAGGGTGGTTTCAATCAATTGCCGGTCAAATCGCTCCCGCGCCGCACTGAACGTTTCATGGGCAAGCGGCTCGATGGTCAAGAGCGCCACGCGCTCCACCTGGGTGAACGTACCAATCGCCGCGCGGATGTCCGCCGCCGTCAGGCGCAAGTCATCACTGAGCAGCGCGGCCCGCTCCAGCACATTGCGCAGTTCGCGGATGTTCCCCGGCCAGGCGTGTTGTCCCAACAGTTCCAGGGCCTCGTGGTGCAGTTCATGCTGGCTGCGCAGTTCCTCAAGAATCGCTTCACTGAGCGCCGGCACGTCATCCAGGCGATCGCGCAGGGGTGGAACCTGGATCGGCAGCACATTGAGGCGGTAGTACAAATCGGCGCGGAATTCGCCGCGTTTGATGGCAGCCTCGAGGTCCGTTGAGGTCGCGGCGATCACCCGCACATCGCTCTGGATCACTTCGTTGGAGCCCACCGGCTCGAATTCCTTTTCCTGCAACACCCGCAACAGTTTGCTTTGCAGGGGCAGCGGCATGTCGCCGATTTCGTCGAGGAACAGTGTGCCGCCTTGGGCGATCTGCAATTTGCCGGCGCGGCCCTTGCGGTCGGCACCGGTAAATGCGCCAGGGGCTGTGCCGAAGAACTCGGCTTCCAGCAGCGATTCGGGAATCGCCGCGCTGTTGACACTGACAAACGCCTTGTGCGCCCGGGGCGAGGCATTGTGGATCGCCTGGGCCAGCAATTCCTTGCCGGTGCCGGTTTCACCAAGCAACAGCACCGGCGATTCGGTACTCGCACTGCGCCGGGCGCGGCGTTTGACTTCCAGGCTGGCGGCGCTGGTGCCRATGAAATGGGCGAAGTTGTATCTGGTCTGCCGCGCCCGCAGCAGCGAGCGGGTGGAGGCCAGTTCTTCCTGCATGCTCATGTAGCGCTTGAGCATCGGCGACAGGCTGCGCAATTCGTCGAACAGGGCGAAACCGATGGCGCCGATCACCACGCCGGCGTCATCGTGAATCGGCAGGCGCATGACCACCAGCGGTTCTTTGGGGGTGTCTTGCATATCCAGCAAAATCGGCCGGCCGCTGYGCACCACTTCACGCAACAGGCTGCCGGGGATCACGCTTTCGCAGGGCTTGCCGATTGCAACTTCCGCCGATTGCAGGCCAAAGCGCCGGGCATAGCGTTCATTCATCCAGACGATGTTGGCATCGCGGTCGACAATCACCGTGCCCTCGCTCGACTGCTCGATGATCTCGAACAACGAGCGGATCGCCAGCAGGCGAACACGCTGGTAGTCCTTGAGGCTTTCGGTGGTGTTCATGGGTACTGATCCTGGTTGTGTATTGCCTGTGCCGGCCTCTTCGCGAGCAGGCTCGCTCCTACAGGGGATTTGTGTACGACACAGATCAACTGTAGGAGCGAGCCTGCTCGCGATGGCCGCGGCTCGGTCCAACTTCATGCAACCGATTATGCCTGCCCCAACATCGCCGCCGCCAACAGCTCCTTGGTGTACGGATGCTGCGGCGAGTCAAACACCTCATGGCTGGCGCCGCGTTCCACCACTTTGCCATCCTTGATCACGATCATGTCGTGGGCCAGGGCGCGCACCACCGCCAGGTCATGGCTGATGAACAGGTAGGTCAAACCGTGTTTTTCCTGAAGCTGGCGGAGCAGGGCGACCACCTGTTTCTGTACCGTGCGGTCGAGCGCAGAGGTCGGTTCGTCGAGCAGGATCAGCGCCGGCTTCAGCACCAGTGCCCGGGCGATGGCGATGCGCTGGCGCTGCCCCCCGGAGAACTCGTGGGGATAGCGATGGCGACTTTGCGGGTCGAGGCCGACTTCGCTCAGTGCCCGGATCACTTCGGCATTGCACTCTTCAGGGCTCAGCTGGCTGTGCACTTCCAGGCCTTCGCTGATGATTTGTGCCACGGACATCCTTGGGCTGAGGCTGCCGAAAGGGTCCTGGAACACCACCTGCATCTTCTTGCGCCACGGTCGCAGCTGTTTTTGCGTCAGGTCGTCCAGCGCCTGGCCCTGAAAGCGGATGCTGCCTTCGGAGTCGAGCAAACGCAGAATCGCCTGACCGAGCGTGGACTTGCCGGAACCGGACTCACCGACGATGCCCAGGGTTTTGCCGCGCTGAATATTCAGGCTGATGCCATCGACGGCGCGCAGCCAGGTTTTGCGTTGAAACAGGCCACCACCGACGGGAAACCGCACCTGCAGATTGTCCACCTCCAGTACGTTTTCGCGCTCGTCCCGGGGCAAGGCTTCGCCCTCGGGTTCGGCGTGCAGCAATACGCAGCTGTAAGGGTGCTTCGGTTCGGTGAAAAGGATTTCGCAAGGTGCCTGCTCGACGATTTCCCCAGCCTTCATTACGCACACGCGCTGGGCGATGCTGCGTACCAGATTGAGGTCATGGCTGATCAGCAGCAGCGACATGCCCAGCCGTTGTTGCAGGGATTTGAGCAGCAGCAGGATCTTGCGCTGCACCGTCACATCCAGCGCAGTGGTCGGTTCGTCGGCGATCAGCAGTTCCGGTTCGCAGGCCAGGGCCATGGCGATCATCACCCGCTGGCGCTGCCCGCCGGACAATTGATGGGGATAGGCCTTGAGGCGTTCCTCGGGTTTCTGGATGCCCACCAGGTGCAGCAATTCAACAATCCGCTCTTGCGCCGCCTTGCCCGCCAGGCCTTTGTGCACCAGCAGCGTTTCGCCGATCTGCTTTTCAATGCTGTGCAGCGGGTTGAGGGAGGTCATCGGCTCCTGGAAGATCATCGCGACGCGATTGCCGCGCAGTTGTCGCAACTTGCCAGCATCGGCGCCTACCAGTTCCTGGCCGCGATAGCGAATGCTGCCCGTTGTCTCGGTATCGGTTTGCGGCAGCAATTGCAGGATCGAGTGGGCCGTCACCGACTTGCCCGAACCCGATTCGCCCACTAGCGCCAGGCATTCGCCGGGACGGATGTCCAGGCACAGATTGCGCACCACGGTCTGGCCGCTGAAGGCCACGCTGAGGTCACGGATTTCGATCAGGTTGGTCATATCAGCCGTCCGCATCAAGATCTCGGATCGAAGGCGTCTCGCAACGCCTCGCCGATAAACACCAGTAAAGAAAGAATCAGCGCCAGGGTGAAAAACGCCGTCAGGCCCAGCCACGGCGCTTGCAGGTTTTGCTTGCCCTGGCCGATCAGTTCACCCAGGGACGCGCTGCCGGCAGGCATGCCGAAACCGAGGAAGTCCAGTGCCGTCAGGGTGGAAATCGCCCCGGTGAGAATGAATGGCAGGTAGCTCAAGGTCGCGTTCATGGCGTTGGGCAGAATGTGCCGCACGATGACTTTGCGGTCGGTCAGGCCCAGCGCGCGCGCGGCCTTGACGTACTCCAGGTTGCGCCCGCGCAGGAACTCGGCACGCACCACGTCCACCAGGGCCAGCCATGAAAACAGCGCCATGATGCCCAGCAGCCACCAGAAATTCGGTTCGACGAAGCCCGACAGAATGATCAGCAGGTACAGCACCGGCAACCCGGACCACACCTCCAGCAGGCGCTGGCCGAGCAAATCCACCCAGCCGCCGTAATAGCCTTGCAAGGCGCCGGCCGCGATGCCGATCAGGGCACTGACAAACGTCAGCATCAAGGCAAACAGGATCGACACCCGGGCACCGAAGATCACCCGGGCCAGAACGTCCCGTGCCTGGTCGTCGGTGCCCAGCCAATTGACGCTGGAGGGCGGGCTGGGGGCGGGTTTGTCCAGGTCATAGTTGGGCGTGTCGTCACTGAACGGAATCGGTGGAAACAGCAACCAGCCACCGTCCTTCTCGATCAGCTTTTGCACGTAGTCGCTGCGGTAGTCGGCCTGGAATGGCAGCTGCCCGCCGAATTCCTGTTCGGTGTGGCGCTTGAAGACCGGAAAGTACCACTGGCCTTGATAGCTGACCATCAGCGGTTTGTCGTTGGCGATCAGTTCGCCGCCCAGGGTCATCAAGAACAGGCCGATGAACAGCCAGAGCGACCACCAGCCCCGACGGTTTTTCTTGAAACGATCGAAGCGYCGGCGCGCCAGCGGTGAAAGCTTGAACATCAGGCGTTCCTCGCGGCAAAGTCGATACGCGGGTCGACCAGGGTGTAGCAGAGGTCGCCGACCAGTTTTATCAAAAGGCCGAACAGGGTGAAGATGAACAGCGAGCCGAACACCACCGGATAGTCCCGGGATACCGCCGCTTCGTAACTCATGCGGCCCAGGCCGTCGAGGGAGAAGATCACCTCGATCAGCAGGGAGCCGGCAAAAAATACACTGATAAACGCTTGGGGAATGCCTGATACCACCAACAGCATGGCATTGCGGAACACGTGTCCATACAGTACCCGCCGTTCACTCAAACCCTTGGCCCTGGCGGTGACCACGTACTGGCGGGTGATTTCATTGAGGAACGAGTTTTTGGTCAGGATGGTCAGCGTGGCGAAGCCGCCGATTACCAGCGAGGTCACCGGCAACACCAGATGCCAGAAGTAGTCAGCCACTTTACCCAGGGTCGATAGCGAGTCGAAGTTGTCCGAGACCAGTCCGCGAACCGGGAACCAGTTCAGCGAAGTGCCACCGGCAAAGACCACGATCAGGAACATCGCAAACAGGAACGCCGGCATGGCATAGCCGATGATGATCGCGGTACTGCTCCAGATGTCGAATTGGCTGCCATGGTGCACGGCCTTGCGGATGCCCAGGGGAATCGACACCAGATAGGTGATCAGCGTCGCCCAGAGCCCGAGGGAAATGGTCACGGGCATTTTTTCGAGGATCAGGTCGGTGACGGTGGCGCCGCGAAAGAAGCTCTTGCCGAAGTCCAGGCGTGCGTAGCTGGTGAGCATCAGCCAGAGGCGTTCGTGTGCCGGTTTATCGAAGCCGTACTGTTTTTCAATGTCCTTGATCAGCTGCGGATCGAGCCCGCGACTGGCCCTGGACTTGCCACTCATGGCTTCGCCGGAACCGCCGCCGCCAACTGCTGCGCCGCCAATGCCTTGCAGGTGTGCGATGGCCTGTTCGACCGGCCCGCCCGGTGCGGCCTGGACGATGACAAAGTTGACCAGAAGAATGATCACCAGCGTCGGAATGATCAGCAGCAGGCGCCGCAATATGTAAGCCCACATCAGTGCGGCCCTCCGGGTTTGCCACGGCTGATACGCTCGGCCGTCATCTGTTGGTTGGTCAATGGCGTGGTGCTCATCTCCCACCAGCTCTCGATGGCTTCGTCATTGCTCGCCTGCACGTTCGGGATGCCAAAGCGATTCCACCAGACCGTCGAGGTGCCTGGCGGGTAATAGTTGGGAATCCAGTAGTAATTCCATTGCAGCACCCGGTCCAGGGCATGAGCGAAATGCAGCATGTCAGCCTGGGTATTGGCATGGATCAGCCCGGTGATCAGGGTGTCCACTGCCGGGTTCTTCAACACCATGTAGTTGTTTGATCCCGGGTCGGTGGCCGCCGCCGAACCGAAATAATTGAGCAGTTCGTTTCCCGGAGACGTGGTGACAGGGTAGCCGGTGACGATCATGTCGTAGTCGCGGCTCATCAGGCGATTGACGTACTGGGAGGAGTCGATGCGGCGGATGTTCAGGTCGATGCCGATCTGTTTCAACGTGCGTTTATAGGGCAACAGCAGACGGTCCATGCCGTTTTGGCTGATCAGGAACGTGAAGCTCAACGGCTCGCCGTCGGCATTGACCAGTTGGTCGCCATCGGGTTTCCAGCCGGCCTGTTCGAGCAAGTCCAGGGCTTGCAGTTGCTTGTCGCGGATCACGCCGCTGCCATCGGTCTTCGGCGCTTCGAACACCTTGGTGAAGACTTCATCGGGAACCTGCCCGCGTAGCGGTTCGAGAATCGCCAGCTCACCGGCATCCGGCAGTCGCCGGGCCGCAAGATCGGTATTGGAGAAAAAGCTCTGCTGGCGGATGTACATGTCACGCATCATCTGCCGGTTGCTCCACTCGAAGTCCCACAGCATCGCCAGCGCCTGGCGCACGCGACGGTCCTGGAACATGGGCTTTTGCAGATTGAACACAAAACCCTGGGCCGGCTGCGGTGCCTCGGTGGCGAGGTGGGCTTTTTGCAGGCGACCGTCGCTCAGGGCCGGGCTGTCGTAGCCGATGGAGTAAGCGGTGGCGGAAAATTCCCGGTTGTAGTCATAGGCGCCACCGCGCAACACCTGGCGCGCCACGTCGGTATCGCCGAAGTATTCGATGCTGAAGTGATCGAAGTTGTACAGGCCACGACTGACCGGCAGGTCCTTGCCCCACCAATCGGGATTGCGCTCGAAGGTGATGCTGCGTCCGGAGTCGATCTTGCCGACTTTATAGGGGCCGCTGCCCAGCGGCGCTTCATAGCCGCCGCCACTGGCGAAATCGCGGCTCTTCCACCAGTGTTCGGGAAACACCGGCAAGGTTGCGATATCCAGGGTCAAGGTGTGATTTTCGTTGTTCTTGAAATCAAAGCGCACGGTCAGTGGCGATTCCACTTCGACACTTTTGACGTCGGCGAACTGGGTACGGTAACGCAGGCTGCCCTGGGTCATCAGCAGGTCGAAGGTGTAACGCACGTCTTCGGCGGTAATCGGTTTGCCATCGGCAAAACGCGCCTTGGGATTGAGGTAAAAACGCAGGGACAGGCCGTCTTCGGCGCGATCCATCTTTTCAGCCACCAGGCCGTACACGGTGTACGGTTCGTCCAGCGAGCGCTGGGCCAGTGGTGAATAGAGCAGGCCGTCGATCTGCGTGACGCCGATGCCTTTGTCGATATAAGGCAAAACATGGTCGAACTGACCGATTTCGATCGCCGAGCGCCGCATCGTGCCGCCCTTGGGGGCCTGCGGATTGGTGTAGGCGAAATGGCTGAAACCGGCAGGGTATTTCGCCGGTTCGCCATAAACGGTCAATGCATGCTGCGGTTCAGCATTCACACCGGCGGCACCCATCAGCAGGGCCACGGCAGTGAATAATAAGGTAGGGAAAGCCAGTCGCATTGTCAGCCTTGGAGCCGGGTGGTCGTTAACGACAATTTGTACGCTAGCGGCGCGTCCCTCGCCAGCCGAATTACGCACCTGAAACACAACGGCCCACCAAAAGGCGGGCCGTTGTGAGAGTAGCTCAAGCGTCGATCAGTCCTGACGGCTGGTCACTTCCAGCAGGTGAAAACCGAACTGGGTCTTGACCGGGCCCTGGACCACGTTGATTGGTGCGCTGAAAACCACGGTGTCGAATTCCTTGACCATCTGGCCCGGGCCGAACGAACCCAGGTCACCGCCCTGGCGGCTGGAAGGGCAGGTGGAGTTTGCCTTGGCAACTTCGGCGAAATCGGCACCAGCCTCGATTTGGGCCTTGAGTTCGTTGCACTTGTCTTGCGAGGCAACAAGGATGTGACGGGCAGTGGCTTTAGCCATGGGAAAATACTCCTTTCAATACTCGATAAAGTGCGGAGCCTACCGGATTGCGTGAGCTATTTCTCCTCAAAGTTCCGTTCCACACGGGATCACGGCAGGTGGCACCTCAAAGGCCGGCGTCTCTCAAGCGTTCGGCATGCTGGACATACAGTTCGATCGGGTCGACACCTGTGCGCAACTGGCCGGTCGGTTGACCAATGGTGTCCAGATGATCCAGTGCATAGTCTGAGCGGATAACCGTGCCCAGATGGGAACTGAAGCGACCGACCAATCCGTCGTTCTGCTCGCTTTCCGTGACGAAATAACCGGAAAGGGCCCGGCAGAACGCGTTGAGCGGATCGAACCCATTGAGCCCTTCCTCAAGAACATTCGACTGCAGCACGCCGCTCCACGAGTAGTAACGCACACCGTTGACCCGTTCGCGCCCCTTGCCACCCCAGATGGTGGGCAGCCCTTGCGGGTATTTGTCGTTGAATGCGCCTACGCCTTCGGTGGTCAGCGCATTGAGGGCCGCAATGGCGTTCTGCGGTTGGTACTGGTTGTCGCTCAATGTTGCGAGGAAGTCGGCAAACAGGGTCACCACCGTCTCGGCCACATGTTCCGGCAGGCAGCCCGGTGCCAATGCCTTGCGCAGGAAATCGGCCAGTTCCGAGCCATGGTTCGGACCGCTGACGGAAGTCACCGATGCCACGCTGTGTGGCGCAATCGCTGCGGCATAACGTGCGGTCAGTGCGCCCTGGCTATGACCTATGAGGTTGACTTTGCGTGCACCGGTTCCTTCCAGTACCCGCTCGATCTGTGTGAGCAATTGGTCACCGCGTACCTCGTTGTCATGGATGGCCGACAAGTAGGGGACGAACACCCTTGCTCCGGCGTTCCTCAACGCCTGCCTGATGTCGTGAAAGAGTTCGAACTTGCCGATTCTGTCGAAGCCGAAAAGGCCGTGGACCAGCAGTATTGGATAACAAGTGCTTGCATTCCTTTGCATGTTCTTACCTTTGCACAGAAGTTCGTTGGGACTGCATGGCGTTTCACTCTAAAACACTMGAGGTTGGCGCGATGTATGAAAAGTCCGCCGAAACTTGTGGAAAGAGGAATAGAACAAGTGCGAATGCTCAAGAGCGGCTGAGGCCTTAGTCGGAATAAATTGAGGACTTTTCACGGCAATCAGCTTGCTGCTGATCAAAGACCTACTTCGTATGTATCGATTTTCCGAGCGAGACGGGGTGAGAGGCCGACATCACGGCTGCTTGCCGCGAGGTTAAATAGTCGTCATCCAAAGCCGGCCACCTGTTCGGTGTTTATTTCAAGGACTGGAGCGAATGAATGACTGTTTATGAACCCGATACCTTGAATCTCGCGCAGCAACCATTACCACCTCCAATACTTGAGCAGGCGGAAAACGGCGTTCTGAACCCCTCTGACAGAAAAGCCGTCATCAGGGTCCAGCCTTATCCGGGCATGACCTGCGGCGACAAATTGCTATTGAGTTGGGCGGGTCTGGATGCCGATGGCGTCGCCCGCAACCATCAGGTAGTGCGTTATGTCAGTGAGGACCGGGTCGGCGAGGACATGATCTTTGCCGTGGGTAGCGCACATATTGCGACGCTTGATGGTGGTTCACTCGAAATCGGTTACTCACTCACAAGCACCCGTTTTGCCGAGCCCGTGCACTCCCATCGTTTGCAACTGAGTGTGGGTGATGTGCAATCCGACCTGTTGCCTGCGACAGTGAACGATGCGGTGGGTAGAACGCTTGATCCCGATCAGGTGAAAGAAGGGGCGATCGTTACGATCAAACCCTATGCACGCATGGCGGCAGGCGACTGGGTGTTGCTGACCTGGGCGGGCGTTTCGGTCGAAGCAAGTTTCAGTGATGCACTCAAGGTCGAGTCCTTCGCTGTGGGGGAGGAACTTTCGTTTTGGGTCAGCCCGCAGTGCATTGCGCCGAATCTGGGCTCCTGCGTTTCCATCGATTATTGCGTCAAGCAAGCAGGTCAGGGGCCTCGTTACTCTGAAGTAACGGCACTGATGGTTGACATCCTGGAACGGCGACCACTGCCAGGGCCCACTGTGCTGGAAGCCGACGAAGGTTGTGTGGATCTGCATGATGCACAGGATGGCGTGACCGTCGTCATCGAAAACCCCAGGGCTGATAAAGGTGAACTGATTTACCTG
>NZ_JBFUHY010000031.1:0-54806 GCF_056402155.1 Pseudomonas sp. P4_C1 | reverse complement strand
ATTCACGCTTCCTCCCCACACTCGGTCGCCCTCATGCAGTTGCGCTTCACTTCGTTCGCTGTGGTCAGCTTACGACGGGACTTTCACCCGCAAGATTGCGCCCATGCTGGGCGCACAAAAAAAGGGCAACCGAAGTTGCCCAAAATGCCTTGCGTGCTCATTACATCCAGAAAGAACTACGGTTTTTTCCGCTTGTGCGAATCCTTCCAGATAAAAAGTCCGAATCCTGCAAAAAACACAAACATGAGGCCGACAGTCAGCACTCCGGCGATCACCACGTTGTCGAAAAACATGACGCGTCTCCTGCACCTGGCCTGTTGCGATAGGGCTAAGTTAACCAAACGGGCAGGAGAGAATATTGACCGGGATCAATGTCGCCCGAGACTGGGCAAGAGGAAGGGGAAAGTTTGACCCGCATCAATGAATGCGGGGGGGATTTCAGCGCTTTTTCGGTTTGTTTTTCGGCTTTTTTTTGGCCTTGCCCAATGGCATGGCCTGTTCGAACGCCTGGCGAACTTCATTGAGCCGCTTGTCATTGAGGTCATGGATACGTTTGGCGCGTTCAGCGTTGAGGTCAATCAGTTTGTCGTCTTGGCTCATGGCAGTCATGTGCATCGCTTGAAATGAATTTCAGCCACCGTAGCGTTCGGCAACCCTGCGCCAATAATGCGGCCTGAAGGGCGCGCTGACCAGCCTGCGCTCAAATCTCGATATCGACCCACAGTCCCTGCCGCGGCTGATCTTCCATCAGCGGCGCCACCGGCACGGTGTTGTCGGCATTGAGTTCATCACCGGGAATCGCCAGGTGCGCCTCGGGGTCATGATCAGCCTCGCGGCGACGTCTTTGCTGCTCCTGCTTGCGGCGCTGTTCCTCGCGCAGCACTAACCCGTCCTCTTCAGGATTGCGCTTTTGCAGGTCAATGGTGCTTTCACTGGAGCTTTCCTGCACCGGCACCACCGGTGGAATGTCCGGACGCTGGCGGATCGGGTCGGTTTGCGAAGTGATCGGCACGGCACTCAGGGGGAGCATCGGTGGCAGCATGGTTTCGGTCTCCTGTCAGCAGGCTGTCGGCTGCGGGGATGGCGACTTGAGCCATCGGTCGCAAACTGTGACCCGATTGGCACTCATTAGTGCACCTGGCGGCGCACCATGCACAGGTGGACTAACGTAAGACTGTGAGTTTTTCTGAGAGTCCTTTGGCCCTGAAGCCCTCATTCCGTTAAGATAGCCGGCTTTTTCAGGTGGGAGTCAGGCAGCATGGCGCAGCAGTATCAACCGGGGCAACGCTGGATCAGTGACAGCGAAGCCGAGCTGGGTTTAGGCACCGTTCTGGCACAGGACGGTCGCTTGTTGACCGTGCTCTACCCGGCCACTGGCGACACCCGCCAGTACGCGCTACGGAATGCGCCTCTGACCCGCGTGCGGTTTTCGCCGGGTGACTCCATCACTCACTTCGAAGGCTGGAAACTGACCGTCCGCGAAGTCGACGACATTGATGGCCTGCTGGTTTACCACGGCCTCAACGGGCAGAACGAAGTGGTCACCCTGCCGGAAACCCAACTGTCGAACTTCATCCAGTTCCGCCTGGCCAGCGACCGTCTGTTCGCCGGCCAGATCGACCCGCTGGCCTGGTTTTCCCTGCGTTATCACACTCTGGAACACACCAGCCGCCAGTTGCAGTCCTCCCTTTGGGGCCTGGGCGGCGTGCGTGCGCAACCGATCGCGCACCAGTTGCACATTGCCCGCGAAGTCGCCGACCGCATCGCGCCACGGGTTCTGCTGGCCGATGAAGTGGGCCTGGGCAAAACCATCGAAGCCGGCCTGGTTATCCATCGCCAATTGCTCTCGGGCCGCGCCAGCCGTGTGCTGATCCTGGTCCCGGAAAACCTGCAGCACCAGTGGCTGGTCGAGATGCGCCGCCGTTTCAACCTGCAGGTCGCGCTGTTCGACGAAGAGCGCTTCATCGAAAGCGATGCCAGCAACCCGTTCGAAGACACCCAACTCGCGCTGGTCGCGCTTGAGTGGCTGGTGGACGACGAGAAAGCCCAGGATGCGTTGTTCGCGGCCGGCTGGGACTTGCTGGTGGTCGACGAAGCTCATCACCTGGTGTGGCACGAAGATCAGGTCAGCCCTGAATACTCGCTGGTCGAGCAACTTGCCGAAACCATTCCCGGCGTGCTGCTGTTGACCGCCACCCCGGAACAACTGGGCCAGGACAGCCACTTCGCTCGTCTGCGCCTGCTCGACCCGAACCGTTTCCACGACCTGCAAGCCTTCCGCGCCGAGAGCGAAAACTATCGCCCGGTGGCTGAAGCCGTTCAGGAGTTGCTGGACAAGGGACGCCTGTCGCCACAAGCCCACAAGACCATCCACGGTTTCCTCGGCAACGAAGGCGAAGCCCTGCTGGCCGCCGTCAACGATGGCGATACCGAAGCCAGCGCGCGCCTCGTGCGCGAACTGCTCGACCGCCACGGCACCGGCCGCGTGCTGTTCCGTAACACCCGCGCCGCCGTGCAGGGTTTCCCGGAGCGCAAGCTGCACCCGTACCCGCTGCCGTGCCCGGACCAATACCTCGAACTGCCATTGGGCGATCACGCCGAGTTGTACCCGGAAGTCAGTTTCCAGGCCCAGCCGGATACCAGCGAAGAAGAACGCTGGTGGAAATTCGACCCCCGCGTCGAATGGTTGATCGATCAGCTGAAGATGCTCAAGCGCACCAAAGTGCTGGTGATCTGCGCCCACGCCGAAACCGCCATGGATCTGGAAGACGCCCTGCGCGTGCGCTCGGGCATCCCGGCCACGGTGTTCCACGAAGGTATGAACATCCTCGAGCGTGACCGCGCCGCCGCCTACTTCGCCGATGAAGAGTTTGGCGCGCAAGTGCTGATCTGCTCGGAAATCGGCAGTGAAGGTCGCAACTTCCAGTTCTCCCATCACCTGGTGCTGTTCGACCTGCCGTCCCACCCGGACCTGCTGGAGCAACGCATCGGTCGTCTGGACCGGATCGGCCAGAAGCACATCATCGAACTGCACGTGCCGTATCTGGAAACCAGCCCGCAAGAGCGTCTGTTCCAGTGGTACCACGAAGCACTGAACGCATTCCTCAACACCTGCCCGACCGGCAACGCCTTGCAGCATCAGTTCGGCCCGCGCCTGCTGCCGCTGCTGGAAGAGGCCGACGATGGCGAGTGGCAAGCGCTGATCGACGAAGCCCGCGCCGAGCGTGAGCGTCTGGAAGACGAGCTGCACACCGGTCGCGACCGCTTGCTGGAGCTGAACTCCGGTGGCGCGGGCGAAGGCGATGCGCTAGTGGAAGATATCCTGGAGCAAGATGATCAGTTCGCCCTGCCGATCTACATGGAAACCCTGTTCGACGCCTTCGGCATCGACAGTGAAGACCATTCGGAAAACGCGCTGATCCTCAAGCCGAGCGAAAAAATGCTCGATGCCAGCTTCCCGCTGGGCGACGACGAAGGCGTGACCATCACCTACGACCGCAACCAGGCACTGTCTCGCGAAGATATGCAGTTCATCACCTGGGAGCACCCGATGGTTCAGGGTGGCATGGACCTGGTCCTGTCCGGCTCGATGGGCAACACCGCCGTGGCGCTGATCAAGAACAAGGCGCTGAAGCCGGGCACCGTGTTGCTGGAACTGCTGTATGTCAGCGAAGTGGTTGCCCCGCGCTCACTGCAACTGGGCCGCTACCTGCCGCCGGCCGCCCTGCGCTGCCTGCTCGATACCAATGGCAACGACCTGTCGGCCCGCGTTTCGTTCGAAACCTTGAACGATCAGCTTGAAAGCGTGCCGCGTGCCAGCGCCAACAAGTTCATCCAGGCCCAGCGTGACCAGTTGACGCCACGGATCAACGCCGGTGAAGCGAAGATCCTGCCCCGTCACACTGAACGTGTCGCCGAGGCGCAGCGTCGCCTGGCCGCCGATACCGAAGAAGAACTGGCACGCCTGACCGCGCTGCAAGCGGTCAACCCGACCGTACGCGACAGCGAACTGGTTGCCCTGCGCAAACAACGCGAGCAAGGCCTGGCCATGCTCGATAAGGCTGCGCTGCGACTGGAAGCGATTCGGGTGTTGGTGGCGGGTTAACAACCCTCCTCCACCGCCATAAAAAGAAGGCCTGCAGTGATGCGGGCCTTTTTTTTACTTCAATTTCAGTAGTGCTGCTGACGGCCTCATCGCGAGCAAGCTCGCTCCCACAGTGTCCGTGTCGTACACAGAACCTGTGGGAGCGAGCTTGCTCGCGATGGCGGTTAAGCAGTCACCACAGTATTTTCTGACTCAATCACTGCCACCAACCCTTCCTTCATCCGCTTGGCATCGCGCACAAAACACCGCGAAGCCAGCACCAGAAACACCACCGTGAACAACAGCGCCACCGGAATCAGGTACATCGCGTCATGCAGGCCGACCGCTTTAAACGCCTCAGTCATCTGTTCCGCACCTGCCTCGAGCATCGCCGTGTGGGCAAAGTGATCCGACAAGGCCCCGACCACCACCGGCCCCAAACCGCCGCCCAACAGATACAGCCCGGCAAAGAACAGCGCCATGGCCGTCGCCCGCAACCGCGGCTCGACCACATCCTGTATCGCCGTGTACACGCAGGTGTAGAAGTTGTAGGCGAACAGCCAACCGAGACTGAAGACGGCGACAAACACACCGATCTCGATGCGCCCGGAATGCAGCGCCCACGCGGTGCAGACCGTCGAAATCATCAGGCTGAAGGCCGCAAACAACAGCCGCCCGTTGGCAATCCGCTGGTGAATCTTGTCCGCGATCCAGCCACCGAGGGTCAGGCCGACCAACCCGGTCACGCCGACAATAACTCCGGTGGCGACCGCGGCATCCTGCAACGGCATGAGAAAGTACCGTTGCAGCATCGGCACCAGAAACGAGTTACAGGCATAGGTGGCGAAGTTGAAACACAGGCCGGCCATGACCAGCCACAGGAAGGTCGGCACAGCCAGTACCCGACGGATCGGCCGGTCGATCTTTTCCTGCGACACTTGAACGCTCTCGGCGGCGCCGCGTTTCGGTTCCTTGATGAAAAACATGAAGACCGCGAGGACCAGTCCGGGCACCGCTGCGATAAAGAACGGCGCGCGCCAGCTATCGAAGGCCTTGACCATCGCACCGATGGTGAAGAACGCCAGCAACAGCCCCAACGGCAGCCCGAGCATGAAGATACCCATGGCGCGAGCCCGGCGGTGCGCCGGGAACAAGTCGCCAATCAGCGAATTGGCGGCTGGCGCGTAACTGGCCTCGCCGATACCGATGCCCATGCGCACGATCAGGAAGCTCCAGAAACTGCCCACCATGCCGTTGATGGCCGTCAGCCCGCTCCACACCGCCAGCCCCCAACCCATCAGCTTGCTGCGCGAGCCGGTATCGGCCATGCGCCCCAATGGCAAGCCGGCAATGGCGTAGACGATGGTGAATGCCGTCCCGATGATCCCCAACTGGAAATCACTGAGGTGCCATTCCATGCGGATGGGCTCGATGATGATGGCCGGGATGGTGCGGTCGAAAAAATTGAACAGGTTGGCCAGGAACAACAGGAACAGAATGCGCCAGGCATTGGCCGCTTGGGTCGAGTTCTGCATGGGTCCGTCTCTTTTATTGTTTTTGGGGCGTCACTGCCCCCGGAATTTGCAATCTAGACAGGCCGGCCACAACTGTCTTTCATTATTCGCCAGGCTGATACCAACCCATGGGTCGCAACTTGTAGGAGCTTTCGCAGGGCGGGTATTTCGCAGTCCGTCCGGTCGTTGAAAAATACCTTTCGCCCCCCCTTCCCAAGCCGTTGGCGAAGCCTAGAATAGCGGCCTTGTTTCCCCCCTGTGTCTCCACCCCTCTTTACGATAATCGCCCATGTCCGAAGCCAGTCCGTGTCTGAATTGCGGTGCCTGCTGTTCTCATTTTCGCGTGTCATTTTTCTGGGGGGAATGCGCCTCGTCCGGGGGAACGGTACCCGATGAGCTTGTCGAGCAGATCAGCCCCAGTCGGGTCGCGATGCTCGGCACCGGCTGCAAACCCGTGCGCTGCACCAGCCTGGTGGGGGACGTGGGCAGTACGGTGCAGTGCTCGATTTACGAAAAACGCTCCAGTACCTGCCGGGAATTCGACGCATCGTGGGTCGATGGCCTGGCCAATCCCGATTGCGACGCGGCTCGTGCCGCATTCGGCTTGCCGGCCTTGCAACCCGCATTCGAGACGCCTCAGAAGCAAATCGCCTGAGCATTAGCACTAATCGCTATTAGGCTAATGCCAAAATCATTGGCATCAATGTGCCACTATCACTTGTGCTCCACCCATGCCCTCTATACTCCAGGACATTCGCCGACGCTCCTTGCGCCGGCCTGATGGATAACGATGGGGGCATGCTATGGAGTGGCTTGGTTTGCATTTCCTTACCGAGCTACCAGAGAGTGGGCAGCTCATACTTAACTGCACACATGACCCTTTTCTGGTGCTGCTGGCTTATCTGGTCGCCTGTGTCGGCAGCTTCGCGACACTGGACATGGCCGAACGGGTTGCTCACGCTGAAAAATCCGCTTCCCAAACGCTCTGGCGCTGGGTCGGCAGCGGATGCCTGGCCGGCAGTATCTGGGCCATGCACTTCGTCGKGATGCTGGCATTCCAGGCGCCTATCGATCTTCACTACCAACTGCCTGTCACGGTGTTCTCGCTAACCATCGCGCTGCTCGCCGCGTGGCTGGCCATGCATACCCTCAGCCTTCCCGAGCTGAGTTTGCGACAGTGCCTCACGTCATCGATCGGGATCGGCCTGGGTATCGCGACCATGCATTACGTGGGCATGACGGCCATGCACTCCAATGCCTCGGTCTATTACCATCCGGGCCTGTTTGCCCTTTCCATCGTGATCGCGATCGGTGCCGCACTGGCAGCCTTGTTACTGGCGTGGTATCTGCGCGACGGCGCCGGCATGCTGCATCAGCTCACCAAATACTGCGCCAGCCTGTTGCTCGGGGCTGGCATCCTCAGCATGCACCTCACTGCCATGGCCGCCTTCAACCTGGTACTACCCGAAGGCAGCCTGCCAGCGCAAACCGGCGATCACAGCCAACTGCAACTGGCACTGACCGTGGCGGTCATGACCCTGCTGATCATCGGCAGCAGCATCAGCGCGGCGCTGGCGGACAAGAAACTGCAACGCAAGGACCACGACCTGCAACGGGTCAACTCCCTGCTCGGCCAGCTGGACCAGGCGCGCATGTCGCTGCAACAGGTGGCGCACCACGACGCGCTGACCAACCTGATCAACCGCCGCGGATTCAACCAGGTCTTCGCCGAAAAACTCATCGAGAAAACCAGCAAAGGCGGGATGCTGGCGGTCATGTTCCTGGACATCGACCATTTCAAGCGGATCAACGACAGCCTTGGCCACGATGCCGGTGACGAACTGCTCAAAGTGCTTGCCGGGCACATCAAGAGTTCGGTTCGCGGTCACGAGGATGTGGTCGCGCGTTTCGGCGGCGACGAGTTCTGCCTGCTCATCGACCTGCATGATCGTGAAGAGGCGCGGCAGATGGCCCAACGCATCATGCTGAAAATGAAGGAGCCCATCGAACTGGCCGGCAGGCGCATGGTCATGACCACCAGCATCGGCATCAGCCTGTTTCCGGAGGATGGCAAGACGTGTGAAGAACTGCTGAAGAACGCCGACCTTGCGCTGTATCAGTCCAAGGGCGGTGGCCGCAACGGCCTGAGCTTTTTCAGCGCCAACCTGAAAACCCGCGCCACACTGGAACTGCAACTGGAAGAAGAACTGCGCAATGCCTTGCGTGAAGACACTGGCCTGATGCTCTATTACCAGCCGATCTATGACCTCAAGACCGGTCAGATCAGCAAGCTTGAAGCCTTGATCCGCTGGCAACACCCGGTCCATGGTTTCCTCGTGCCGGATCGTTTTATCGCCATCGCCGAGGCCAACGGCCTGATCGCCGAACTGGACAACTGGGTGCTGCGCAAGGCCTGCGAGGATCTGGGCGAGTTGTTGCGCCTGGGTTGCGTAGACCTCAAGATCGCCGTGAATTGCTCGCCCCTGAGCCTGGCGCGCGTAGAACTGGCCGATGAAATCGAGTACGCATTGCGAGCCGCCGGAGTGGAGGCCCACCGCCTGGAACTGGAAGTCACGGAAAACGCCTTGATGGGCAATATCGCCAACACACTGATGTTGCTGCGACAGATTCGTGCCCTCGGCGTGTCGCTGTCGATCGATGACTTCGGCACCGGCTATTCATCCCTGGCCTACCTCAAGCGCTTGCCCCTCAACACGCTGAAAATCGACCGTTCCTTCATCCAGGACATCCCCAAGGCCACCCAGGACATGGAGATTGTCCAGGCGATCATCGTCATGGCCCATACCCTGCACCTGCAAGTGGTCACCGAAGGGGTCGAAACCTTCGAGCAATATCAGTTCCTGGAAAACCATGGCTGTGACTTCGTTCAGGGCTATTTGCTCAGTCGGCCGGTGCCATTGGCCGAGCTGCATCCGGTGCTGAACGAAATCAACCAGCGCAAGCACGCCTATACCGTCACGACGCTGAGTCTGGCTCACGGTACATCTGTACTAATGTAGACGGGTCTTTTTCAAGGAAACCCTGACTCCCATGCAGGCGCATCAACTGCGCGGCCAGGCCGCTGATCGGTGTCGCCGAGCCTTGCTCTCGCGAAAACTTTACCGCGGTATCCAGATCCTTGAGCAACGTGCGCACGTGCCACTTGACCGGCTCGAAACGGTTTTCCGCCATCTGTGGGGCGAGGATCTGCAAGGGTTTCGAATCGGCAAAACCGCCGGCCAGCGCTTCGGCGATCAGGCTGGCATCAACCCCGGAACGTTCCGCCAACGCGACCACTTCGGCAATCACCAAGGCATTGCAGGCGACGATCATCTGATTGCACGCCTTGGTCACCTGCCCTGCCCCGACACCGCCCATGTGCGTCACACGCTGCCCCAGGTTCAACAGGACAGGGCGGACCCGTTCCAGGTCCTGCGCGTCACCGCCAACCATGATGGCCAGGCTCCCGGTTTCAGCCCCGACCACACCACCGGACACCGGCGTGTCGAGCCAGCCCATGCCGGTTTTACCGGCGAGTTCTACGGCCATTTCCCGCGTGGCATTGGGCTCCAGGCTGGAAAAGTCCACCAGTAACTGGCCTTTCTTTGCCCCCTCGATAATGCCTGCCGGACCAAACACTACCTCGCGTACGACCGACGTATCCGCCAGGCACAACATCACTACGTCAGCGTGCTGGCACAGTTCGGCCGGGCTGGCGACCTGGCGTGCGCCGGCCTCCACCAGTGGCTTGCACTTGTCCGGATTGCGATTCCATACCGCCAGCGGATAACCCGCCGCCAGCAGGCGCCGGCACATTGGCAACCCCATCAGGCCGACCCCGGCAAACCCCAGCGAAGGTAACGTTGACATCATTTTGCCTCCTTTTGATTAAAGATCGCCAAATATTGGCCGATCCATCATGACTCAGGAAAGGATTCACGCCGAGTGATGCTCAGGCCAAGGACCAAGGCATGGTCCAAATACGCGCTGAAAAAAGACGCGATTCTATTCCGTGACGGTTCGACGACTGCGAGTCGGCCAACCAATCAGCCCAGGTAGATGGCGAACAATGACTTCTAAAAACAACCCGGCCACTGCGGTAACCGATCTGACGCTGAGCCCCGCGGCCAACAGCCCGTCATCACCGAAGCCATTGATTCAATCGCGCCCGTTGGCAACCCAGCAATACCTGTACTTCACCGAAACCAACACCGACCGCATCCTCGACAACCTCGACGGCCTGCGCGACATGGTGTTCCCGCGCGCACCGCACCTGGAAGGCGACAGCGAACAGCACAGCGATCAGGAATTCCCGTCGGTGTGCCTGATCGGCCTGGGCCGCTGCGGCTCGAACATTGCGCTGGACGTGGCGGAGCTGGTGTACAACGCCCGCAAGTTCTACCTCAACGAATTCAACAACGAAGATCGCCTGTCGCCAGACAAGCGTTTTGCCGAAAAGGGCTACAGCCCGGCCCAGTGGATCCGCAACAACTTGCGCCTGGGCCAGAACAAAAACACCAAGCCGGTGTTTCTGGTCGAGCCACTGGTGATGCTCGGCGACCTGGACAAGGACATCGCCGGACGCATCCGTTTCTCGCGCAAGGGCGAAAAAAGCGGTTTCCTGCGCGACTACAGCAAGATGAAAATCATGGACTTGTCGGAAGTCCACGCCGGTGGTGCCGGTAACGCGCCGATCCTCGGCCAGTACCTGGCCAAGATCATCCTGAACAAGGACACCCAGCGTTTCTCCAGCCCTGACTGGAAGATGATCCACTCGTACCTGATCGACAGCTGCGGCATCAAGGCCAACCAGTCGCGCCTGTATTTCTCGATCTTCAGTGCCGGTGGCGGTACCGGTTCGGGCATGGCCTCGGAATTCGGTCTGGCCCAACAGCACTCGTACATGAACAAGACGTTCGACACCAAACCGATGGACGAGCACGACAGCAAGAGCGGCCACTCCTTCGTCTTCGAACCGATCTTCACCAGTGGCATCTGTGTATTGCCGAACATTTCCGATCACCGCAGTGAAATGTCCGAGGCGTTGCACATCAACGCCGGCCGCCTGCTGTGCAAGTACCTGTCGGAAGAGTGGGACTTCTCCTACAACTTCGCCAACGAAGACAGCAGCGAAGCCAGCGTCATGGGCCGCATCCGCCCATGGAACGCGATGATGTTGATCTCCAACGACATCATGCGTTACGCCGAAGAGAACGATGACGGCAATATCCAGAATATTGATGTCAATGCCATGGAGAAGCATGCCAACCAATACATCTCGCAGCAGATCTTCAACATTCTGACGGCCCAGGCGGTGACCACCGACTACGACCAGAACTATTTCCGTCGCGCCGGCATCGACATCGGCGAAACCATCCGCCTGGACGCCAACGACCTGTTCATGAGCCTGGCCGGCCCGGTGGCGATTGCCTACGCAGAGTCCGTGGTGCCGGAAACCCCGCCGCAGAGCAGCGACAAATTCAAGGTGTTCGAGAAAGAGCCGCAGCGCCTGAACATCGATGACCTGTTCTTCCGTTCGATCGACCTGCCGCACTTCAACAAGGTCACCCAGGCCATCGAAGGCATCAGCCTGTTGCCGATCGAGTCCAAGCGTTATCGCGCGTCGCTGGAGCAGTACAAGAACTCGGGTTACGACGCGGCGGCGCTGCATGACCTGCACTTCTTCAAGAATTGCTCGTCGGTGGTGTCGATCGTTTCCCTGCCGAAGGACTACAAGCTGTCCTACATGGATTTGAACCGGTTGAAGACTCACCTCAACAGCCTGTTCCCCAACACCACGCTCAAGCGCTACGCGTTGGTGATCGGTGCTTCGGCCAACCTGTCGCTGACCACCCTGATCGCCAAGAGCCCGTGCCTGTCGGACGACTTCCTGACGCTGATCGTGGCGTTCATCAAGCGCTGTTTCGCGAAAAACCCGTACCGCTTCGACGAGACCCTGGACAACTCGATCCTGGACTTCATCATCAACGAACAGTTCGATGAAGACCGGATCGACGAGTTACTCAACGAATTCGAGAACCCGGCGAAGATCCTCGATACCAACTGGTACGCGATCAAGCCGATGTACGAGAAGAAGTACCGCGAGCTGATCAACGACAAGGACAAATTCGTCTCGATCAACGACATTCGCCTGTCGCGCGACTGTGTGAAGAAAGCGATCAAGTACCTGCGCGAGATCTACCGTCACCGCATTGGCAAGACCAAGGTCATTTCGTTGAATAACCATACGGGCAAGACAGCTTAATAAGACGCAAAACCGCGTCGCCGCCATCGCGAGCAAGCTCGCTCCCACAGGGATCGCATTCTTTCAGAGAGAACGCGGTCAACTGTGGGAGCGAGCTTGGTCCGGGCGGCGTTCCGACGATGGCGGCCTTGAATTCACTGCATATCAACATCCAGAAACAATTGAGCGGCCGTTCAGTTGTCCTCTCAACTGTTCCCGTTACGTTTACGTCACCGTGAAGCTGTAGCCTTTCTTCACGGCAACATGCCATCACGCTACCCGGCTACACACTTTTATCCCTGAAAGGAACGCACCAATAATGTGCAACCTTTTAAGCCTGCGCCCTTTCCTGGATCAGAATCCACGGCGAAACAACCACGGCCCACAGCTGCGGATCACGCTCAAAAAGATCCAGCGCCCGTGTTTCAGACAGCTTGGCGAGTTTGTCAGCGGCCAGCCAGGCAGCCACTTTCTCCCCTTCATCCTGGGCCACGGCCTCGGCGGCGGCGATCAAATCCAGGCCAGGATCGACCCACAATAGGGCACCCTTGGCGAAGAACGGCTCCAGCTCTTTCCAGGTAATAGATGCGGTTTCACCAAGCAGCTTGGCATAGAGGGTGCTAGGTTCTTGATTCATGGGACTGTCCGGAAAAGAAATCGACGCGAATGATAACGTCGCTGGTCTGGCAGAAAAACCCGGATGCAATTGAGTCACCGAAATGAAAAGCGCAGTAAAGCCAGGGAATGCACTGAATCCGGCTATAAGCCCTTCAACACCCCCGCCGCAATTCTGTCTTTTTCTTTCAATAAAGCGACACTCGCAGGTTTTGCCCCCCGGCGCCGCCTTCCCAGGCCGACAATCGGCGCTCTACACTGTACCGGTACAGTTGTCGGGGGGCATTTCCGGGGGATGTCGTGGATATCTGACCCGGTTCTGCTGCCATCGGCGCCAGGACTATAAAAACTACAACAGTAAGAGTGGAGCACTATGACTAAGGCTACTAAGCAGATTTCCAAACTGTTTGCCGCTATGGTTCTGGCCGGGGTTGCCAGCCATTCGTTCGCAGCTGACACCATCAAGATCGGCATCGCCGGCCCTAAAACCGGCCCGGTCACTCAATACGGCGACATGCAGTTCATCGGTGCCAAGATGGCCATCGAGCAGATCAACGCCAAGGGCGGCGTCGACGGCAAGATGCTCGAAGCCAAGGAATACGACGACGCGTGCGACCCTAAACAAGCCGTGGCCGTCGCCAACAAAGTGGTCAACGATGGTGTGAAATTCGTTGTCGGTCACCTCTGCTCCAGCTCCACTCAACCGGCTTCGGACATCTACGAAGACGAAGGCGTGATCATGATTACCCCGGCTGCCACCAGCCCGGACATCACCGCACGTGGTTACAAAATGGTGTTCCGCACCATCGGCCTGGACAGCGCCCAGGGCCCTGCTGCCGGTAACTACATCGCCAACCACGTAAAACCGAAAATCGTTGCTGTGCTGCACGACAAACAGCAATACGGTGAAGGCATCGCCACCTCCGTGAAGAAAACCCTCGAAGGCAAAGGCGTCAAGGTTGCCGTATTCGAAGGCCTCAACGCCGGCGACAAGGACTTCTCCTCGATCATCCAGAAGCTCAAGCAAGCCAACGTCGACTTCGTCTACTACGGCGGCTACCACCCGGAACTGGGCCTGATCCTGCGTCAATCCAAGGAAAAGGGCCTGAACGCCAAGTTCATGGGGCCTGAAGGTGTGGGCAACGACTCCATCTCGCAAATCGCCCAGGACGCTTCCGAAGGCCTGTTGGTGACCCTGCCGAAGTCTTTCGACCAGGACCCGTCCAACAAGGCGCTGGTTGAGGCGTTCGCCGCCAAGAAACAGGACCCGACCGGCCCGTTCGTGTTTCCGGCCTACTCGGCTGTCGATGTGATTGCCGAAGGCATCAAGGCAGCGAAGAGCGAAGACACCGCCAAAGTGGCTGAAGCCATTCACAAAGGCACCTTCAAGACTCCGACCGGCGACCTGTCGTTCGACGACAAGGGCGACCTGAAGGACTTCAAGTTCGTGGTCTACCAGTGGCACTTCGGCAAACCTAAAACCGAAGTTTCGCCTCAGTAAGGCGCTGCCTGACTGACTGCCAATAAAGCCCACGGCGCGCCGTGGGCTTTGTTTTACGAGGTAATGGGCCGTGCCTCCGTGATCCGGAAGCCTTCCCACCTGAAAATCTCAAAACCGTCATCAGCGGTTCGCTGGCAAACCTCACGCTCGAAGTGGATGCAGATCCACGGGGCCTGAGCGGGAAAATGACTCCACCAGTGAAATGCGTATCAGGTTTTTAGGAGCGCTGTAATGCCTGAGATCTATCACTTTTTCCAACAGCTGGTTAATGGTCTGACCATTGGCAGCACGTATGCCCTGATCGCCATCGGCTATACGATGGTTTACGGCATCATTGGAATGATTAACTTCGCCCATGGCGAGGTCTACATGATCGGTTCCTACGTGGCCTTCATCGTCCTTGCCGGACTGGCCATGCTGGGTATCCATTCTCTGCCGCTGTTGATGACCGCCGCATTCCTGGCGACCATCGTTGTCACCAGTGCCTACGGTTACAGCATCGAACGGATCGCCTACCGCCCTTTGCGGGGTAGTAACCGCCTGATCCCGCTGATCTCGGCCATCGGCATGTCGATCTTCCTGCAAAACTCCGTATTGCTCTCGCAGGACTCCAAGGACAAATCGATCCCCAACCTGATTCCGGGCAGCTTCAGTTTCGGTCCGGGCGGAGCACAGGAAGTGCTGATTTCCTACATGCAGATCCTGGTGTTCGTGGTGACCTTGGTGGTAATGCTCTGCCTCACCCAGTTCATCTCGCGTTCACGCTTGGGACGTGCCTGCCGGGCCTGTGCCGAAGACATCAAGATGGCCAACCTGTTGGGCATCAACACCAACAACATCATCGCCCTGACCTTCGTCATTGGTGCCGCCCTGGCGGCCGTGGCGGCTGTACTGCTCAGCATGCAGTATGGCGTGATCAACCCGAACGCCGGATTCCTGGTGGGCCTCAAGGCCTTTACCGCGGCGGTACTGGGTGGCATCGGCAGCATTCCGGGCGCCATGCTCGGTGGTCTGGTGCTGGGGGTGGCCGAAGCATTCGGCGCCGATATATTCGGTGACCAGTACAAGGACGTAGTGGCTTTCGGCCTTCTGGTTCTGGTGTTGTTATTCCGGCCAACCGGCCTGTTGGGGCGTCCGGAGATTGAGAAAGTATGACTAGGAATCTTAAACAAGCGCTGTTCAGCGCCCTGCTGGTCTGGGCCGTGGCCTATCCGGTACTCGGTCTGAAACTGTCCATCGCCGGCATCAACCTCGAAGTACTGGGTGCCAGTACCTCCACGCTGTTCATCATCACCGCCAGTTCGGTGCTGATGTTCCTGCGGGTGCTGTTCGACAAACAGTGGAGCACCATGATGAAGTCAGCGCCGAAAGGCTCGCTGGTTTCGCCGAAGGTCAGCCACTTCATGACCCTGCCCAGCACCCAACGCTGGGTCATCATGGGGTTGATCGTGGTCGCTCTGGTGTGGCCGTTCTTCGGCTCGCGCGGTGCGGTGGATATCGCCACGCTGATTCTGATCTATGTGCTGCTCGGTCTGGGCCTGAACATCGTGGTCGGTCTGGCGGGGTTGCTCGACCTGGGCTACGTCGGTTTCTACGCGGTGGGTGCCTACAGCTATGCGCTGCTGTCGCACTACTATGGCCTGAGCTTCTGGATCTGCCTGCCCATCGCCGGACTGATGTCTGCGACGTTCGGCTTCCTGCTGGGCTTCCCGGTACTGCGTCTGCGCGGTGACTATCTGGCGATCGTGACCCTGGGCTTCGGTGAGATCATCCGTCTGTTCCTGCGTAACCTGACGGACCTTACGGGCGGACCGAACGGCATCAGCAACATCCCCAAACCGTCGCTGTTCGGCCTGAGCTTCGATAGAACGGCCGCCGAAGGCATGCAGACCTTCCACGAGTACTTCGGCCTGACCTACAACCCCGTCAGCAAGGTGGTATTCCTCTACCTGGTGGCGCTGTTGCTGGCGCTGTTCGCGCTGTTCGTGATCAACCGCCTGCTGCGCATGCCGATCGGCCGTGCCTGGGAAGCCTTGCGTGAGGACGAAATCGCCTGCCGTGCCTTGGGCCTGAACCCGACCGTGATCAAGCTGTCGGCCTTCACCCTGGGCGCCTGCTTCGCCGGATTTGCCGGTAGCTTCTTCGCCGCACGTCAGGGTCTGGTGACGCCGGAGTCATTCACCTTCATCGAATCGGCCACCATCCTCGCCATCGTGGTGCTGGGCGGCATGGGCTCGCAATTGGGCGTGGTCCTCGCGGCCGTCGTAATGATTCTGTTGCCCGAGCTGATGCGTGACTTCAGCGAATACCGCATGTTGATGTTCGGCGCCTTGATGGTGCTGATGATGATCTGGCGTCCTCAAGGTCTGCTGCCCATGCAACGTCCTCACATGGAGCTGCGTAAATGAGCCGCGAGATCCTCAAAGTAGAAAATCTGAGCATGCGCTTCGGCGGCTTGCTGGCGGTCAACGGCGTGGCCTTGAGCGTGAAGGAAAAGCAGGTCGTGGCACTGATCGGCCCCAACGGCGCCGGCAAGACCACCGTGTTCAACTGCCTGACCGGCTTCTACAAGCCGAGCGGCGGCAGCATCCTGCTGGACGGCGAGGCCATCGAGGGCCTGCCCGGCCACAAGATCGCCCTCAAAGGCGTGGTGCGTACTTTCCAGAACGTGCGGCTGTTCAAGGACATGACCGCGGTCGAGAACCTCTTGATCGCCCAGCACCGTCACTTGAATACCAACTTCCTGGCCGGCCTGTTCAAGACCCCGTCATTTCGCAGAAGCGAACGCGAGGCCATGGAGTACGCCGAGTACTGGCTGGACAAGGTACACCTCAAGGGGTTCGCCAACCGTCCGGCCGGCACCCTGGCCTACGGTCAGCAACGTCGCCTGGAAATCGCCCGCTGCATGATGACCCGCCCGCGGATCCTCATGCTCGACGAACCGGCCGCCGGCCTGAACCCGAAGGAAACCGARGACCTCAAGGCGCTGATCAGTGTGCTGCGTGAAGAGCACAACGTCACCGTGCTGCTGATCGAACACGACATGAAACTGGTCATGAGCATTTCCGACCACATCGTCGTGATCAACCAGGGCACCCCCCTGGCCAACGGCACACCGGAACAGATCCGCGACAATCCTGAAGTGATCAAAGCCTACCTGGGGGAAGCGTAAATGCTGCAGTTCGAAAACGTTTCCACCTTCTACGGCAAGATCCAGGCTCTGCACAGCGTCAACGTCGAAGTCCGTCAGGGCGAGATCGTGACCCTGATCGGCGCCAATGGTGCCGGCAAGTCGACCCTGCTGATGACGCTCTGCGGTTCGCCGCAGGCCCACAGCGGCAGCATCCGCTACATGGGTGAGGAACTGGTCGGCCAGGACTCCTCGCAGATCATGCGCAAGAGCATTGCCGTGGTGCCGGAAGGCCGTCGGGTGTTTTCCCGCCTGACCGTGGAAGAAAACCTCTCCATGGGTGGTTTCTTCACCGATAAGGGCGATTATCAGGAACAGATGGACAAGGTTCTCGGACTTTTCCCACGCCTGAAGGAACGCTTCGCCCAGCGTGGCGGCACCATGTCCGGTGGCGAACAGCAGATGCTCGCCATCGGCCGTGCGCTGATGAGCAAGCCCAAGCTGTTGCTGCTCGACGAGCCGTCGCTGGGCCTGGCACCGATCATCATCCAGCAGATCTTCGACATCATCGAACAACTGCGCAAGGACGGTGTGACGGTGTTCCTGGTCGAACAGAACGCCAACCAGGCGCTGAAAATCGCTGACCGTGCCTACGTGCTGGAGAACGGCCGGGTAGTGATGCAAGGCACCGGTGAAGCATTGCTGACCGACCCGAAAGTGCGCGAAGCGTACCTCGGCGGCTAAGCCATTGCGGTAAACAGAAAACGGCCTTCGGGCCGTTTTTTTATGCCTGGCACAACCTCACCAACAATGAAATTCCCTGTGGGAGCGAGCTTGCTCGCGATGACCATTTCACATTCAAAGAAGATGTTGTCTGACCTACCGCTATCGCGAGCAAGCTCGCTCCCACAATGGTCTGTGTGATGGTTTAGAGCCGATCCAGCACCTCCCCACTGCGCTTGAACCACCCGATCAGATAATCCGCCAGCACCTGCGTGCGCTTGGGCAATCCGCCCTGATACGGATGCACCAGATACATCGGCATGCTGCGGGTCTGATAATCGCGCAGCAGCCATCGCAAACGCCCCTCCGCCAGCTCCGTTGGCAAACAGTAGGACGGCAGGCGTGCAATACCGGCACCGACCAGCGCGGCTTTCTTCAAGAGGTTGTAGTGGTTGCTGGCGAACGGACCCGACACCCGCACCCGCAATAACTCGTGCTGCTGGTGATACAGCCATTCTTCGCGGCCGCTGTAATGGCTGTTGAGCAGGCAGCGATGTTCGGCCAGCGCCTGGGGCGTTTGCGGTTCACCGTATTGCTCCAGATAGGCCGGGCTGGCACAGGTCAGTTCTTGCCACGCCAGCAACGGACGCGCCACCAGTCGCTGGTCAATCGCCACGTCAGAACGAATCGCCAGATCGAAGCCGTCGCGGGACAGATCGCGGTAGCTGTTGTTGAGCTCCAGTTCGATCTGCACTTGGGGATACTTGGCGGAGAACTCCAGCAATAAGCCATCGAAGAAGGTTTCCCCGAGTGATACCGGCACCGTCATCCGCACCGGGCCGGCCATGTCGTCCTTCAGCCGCGCCAGGGCCTGACGCGCCCGCTCGACTTGCACCACCAGCGCCTGCGCCTGTGGTAACAACGCAGCGCCGGCTGCCGTCAGGCTCAAACGGCGAGTGGTACGCTGCAACAACACCACAGAAAACTGCGCCTCCAACTGGCTGATGCGCTTGGACAACTGGCCTTTGCTGCAACCGAGCTGTTGCGCCGCCAAAGTAAAACTCCCCGCTTCGATCAACACCGCGAACGCCGCCAGGTCATCCATCTCGCTCATGGATTGTTTCCATTTGAAAACCAAAGGTTGCCTATTAGTGCGCTTATCTGCAGAAAAAACCACCCTAAACTGAAACCTCGTTCAACCCACACGAGGATCAGCCCCCATGAAAATTCTTTTGATCGGCGCAGGCGGCACCATCGGTTCGGCTATCGACAAAGAACTGTCGCAACGCCACGAAATCATCCGCATCGGCCGCACCAGCGGCGACTATCAGGTGGACATCAGTGACAGCGCCTCGATTCGCAAACTGTTCGAGCAGACCGGAAAATTCGATGCACTGGTGTGTGCCGCCGGCAACGTGACCTTCGCACCGCTCAACGAGATGACCGAAGAAAGCTTTGCCCTGGGCTTGAAAGACAAGCTCATGGGCCAGGTCAATTTGCTGCTGATCGGCCGTGAGTTCGCCAATGACAGCGCATCGTTCACCTTCACCACTGGCGTACTGAGCCACGATCCGATCCGTAGCGGTGTTTCGGCCTCGCTGGTCAACGGTGCGCTGGACAGCTTCGTTCGCGCCGCCGCCATCGAACTGCCGCGCGGCCTGCGGGTGAATTCGATCAGCCCGAATGTCCTCGTCGAAGCCATGGGCAAATACGCGCCGTACTTCCGTGGATTCAAGCCAGTTCCTGCGGCGGATGTGGCCTTAGCCTACGCCAAAAGTGTGGAAGGGTTGCAAACCGGTCAGACCTTTCATATCTGAAGACCGAACAACCCGAGTTGTACCAGTGCCTGTACAAAGTGGAGGCAATAACGGGTTGTGATGAACGGTCAGCCTGAGTAACGTGGCGGCACTTGTCAGGAGACCCCAAGATGCGTGTTGCCCGTTCCTTAGTCCTCGTTGCCCTGCTTCCGCTGTTCGCCGCTTGCCAGTTGTTCGAGGGTGAACGGCAGAGCGCCTCCCATGTCGGCCAGACACGCATGCAAGGCCAGCTGACCGCGGCGGACGGCAAGCTGCTGTTCCAGCCGTGCAACCAGGCAAACCGGTATGTGGTCAACGACACGGGGGCTACCAGCGTCCTGCAGCAGGCCGCAAACCTGGCGGACAAACAGGGCAAGCTATTTGCCGACGTGCGTGGGCGGGTTGTCGCCGGCAGCGGTGGTGACGGCCAGCTCGATCTGGAGCAGCTGTACCGCGTCGAGCGCTCGGGCACCGCATGCGAGGATCCGAATTTCAAGCAGCTGATCCTGCGCGCCGCCGGCCATACGCCGGAGTGGAACGTGAAAGTCAGCGGCAAAGGCATGGTCATCGACCGGGCCGGTCAGCCGCCGTTGGCCGTGCCTTACGTCGAGGAGCAACTGGGCGATGGCCGATTCAACCTCAGCACCGAAGCCAACAACCAGCACATCGAACTGTGGGTTGCACCGCAACGTTGCGTCGACAGCAGCACCGGCAGCATCCAGCACATGAGCGCCGAGCTGCGCATCGACGGCCAGGTACAGCGCGGCTGCGGGTATTTCGGCGGATCGCGCGACGACTGATCGTTTAAGCCTCACGGGCCTTCGCCTTTGAGGCTTATAATCGCGGGCTTCAAACGCCCTGGCGCAGTTGTGCGCCCCGCGAACCGGATCCCGCCATGTTACGAATCACCGAACTCAAGTTGCCGATCGACCATCCCGAAGAAGACCTGCGCCCTGCCATCGTGCAGCGCTTAGGGCTTGCCAGTGATGACCTGCTCGATTTCACCTTGTTCAAGCGCAGCTACGATGCGCGTAAAAAGTCCTCCGAGCTGTGCTTCATCTACACCATCGACCTTGAAGTTCGCGACGAGGCGACGGTGCTGCACAAGTTCGCCGATGACCGTAACGTCAGCGTGGCGCCGGATGTCAGCTACAAAGCGGTAGGCCAGGCACCGGCCGACCTGAGCGCGCGGCCGATCGTCGTCGGCTTCGGTCCGTGCGGGATTTTCGCCGGGCTGCTGCTGGCGCAAATGGGCTTCAAGCCGATCATCCTCGAGCGCGGCACCGAAGTACGCCAGCGCACCAAGGACACCTGGGGCCTGTGGCGCAAAAGCGTGCTCAACCCGGAATCCAATGTGCAGTTCGGCGAAGGCGGCGCGGGGACATTCTCCGACGGCAAGCTCTACAGCCAGATCAAGGACCCGAAGTTCCTCGGTCGCAAGGTCCTGCACGAGTTCGTCAAGGCTGGTGCCCCGGAAGAAATCCTCTACGTCAGCAAGCCGCACATCGGTACGTTCCGTCTGACTGGCGTGGTGGAAAACATGCGTGAGCAGATTCGCGCCCTGGGTGGCGAAGTGCGCTTCCAGCAGCGGGTCACCGACGTGTTGATCGAGGACGGGCAACTGGTCGGCGTCGAACTCAACGGCGGCGAGCAGATCCACTCGAAACACGTGATTCTGGCCCTTGGCCACAGCGCCCGCGACACCTTCCGCATGCTTCACGGCCGTGGTGTGTTCATGGAAGCCAAGCCGTTCTCGGTGGGTTTCCGCATCGAGCACCCGCAGTCGCTGATCGACCGTGCGCGCCTGGGCAAATACGCCGGCCACCCGAAACTGGGTGCCGCCGACTACAAGCTGGTGCACCACGCCAAGAACGGTCGTTCGGTCTACAGCTTCTGCATGTGCCCGGGCGGTACGGTGGTGGCGGCGACKTCCGAGCCGAACCGTGTGGTCACCAATGGCATGAGCCAGTACTCGCGTAACGAGCGCAATGCCAACTCCGGGATCGTCGTCGGCATTACCCCGGAAGTCGATTATCCGGGCGGCCCGCTGGCCGGTATCGAGCTGCAGGAACGCCTGGAATCCCACGCCTTTGTGCTGGGCGGCAGCAACTACGAAGCCCCAGCGCAACTGGTCGGCGATTTTATCGCGGGCAAACCGTCCACCGAACTGGGCAGCGTCGAGCCGTCCTACAAGCCGGGCGTTGCCCTGGGTGATCTGGCGCTGGCGTTGCCGGCGTTCGCCATCGAAGCGATTCGCGAAGCCTTGCCAGCGTTCGAGAAGCAGATTCGTGGTTACTCGCTGCACGACGCGGTGTTGACCGGCATCGAGACCCGTACCTCCTCACCGCTGCGCATTACCCGCAACGAGTCGTTGCAGAGCCTGAACGTGAAAGGCTTGTTCCCGGCCGGTGAGGGTGCCGGTTATGCAGGCGGGATTCTGTCGGCGGGTGTTGACGGGATTCGCATTGCGGAGGCTGTGGCTCGGGACATCCTTGGCTTGGAAGCCTGATACCCAATCCCGTAAACAATGCAAAACCCTGTGGGAGCGAGCTTGCTCGCGATAGCGGTAGATCAATCAACATATGTGTTGAATGTGGCGCCGCCATCGCGAGCAAGCTCGCTCCCACACTGGTTTCTGTGTCTGATGAGTTTCAGATATTGGCGCGCAGCACGCTCGCCGGCAGCGGCTCACCCCGCTCCACCGTCGCCGCCACTGCAGCCATCAAACCACTCAACTCATACCCCTGAGCCTTGAGCCAGTCCTGATCGTAATAGGTTGTGGCGTAGCGCTCGCCGCTGTCACACAGAATCGCCACCATCGACCCCGTCTCCCCCTGCGCCTTCATGTGTTGAGCGGCCATCAGTGCGCCGATCAGGTTGGTCCCGCTCGACCCGCCCACGTGGCGTCCCAAACGCTCCGCCAGATAGTGCATGGCCGCCAGTGACAGGGCATCCGGCACCTTGACCATCGCGTCGATCACCTTGGGCAGAAACGACGCCTCCACACGCGGCCGGCCGATTCCTTCGATCCGCGAGCCGTGGTCCAGTCGCAGGCTGGCATCGCCGGTCTGGTAGTAATCGAAGAACACCGAACGCTCGGCATCGGCACACAGCACGCGGGTGCAATACTGGCGATAACGCACGTATCGGCCCAGGGTGGCCGTGGTGCCCCCGGTACCGGGGCTGGAAATCAGCCAGCTCGGCTCAGGATGCTGCTCGAAACGCATCTGATGAAAGATTGACTCGGCAATGTTGTTGTTCGCCCGCCAGTCGGTGGCGCGTTCGGCGTAGGTGAACTGGTCAATGAAGTGCCCGTCGTGCTCACGGGCCAGGCGCTCGGACTCTGCATAGATCTGGGTCGGATCGTCCACCAGGTGGCTTTGGCCGCCATAGAAGGCGATTTGCGCGATCTTTTCTTTCGAGGTAGTCGCCGGCATCACCGCAATGAACGGCAAGCCCAGCATGCGCGCGAAGTACGCTTCGGAAATCGCCGTGGAACCGCTGGAAGCCTCAATGACCGGCGCCCCTGGCTTGAGCCAGCCATTACACAGCGCGTACAGGAACAGCGAACGCGCCAGTCGGTGCTTGAGACTGCCCGTGGGGTGACTGGATTCATCCTTGAAGTACAACTCGATGCCTGGAAAACCCGGCAGCGGCAAGGGGATCAAGTGGGTGTCGGCGCTGCGCTGGAAATCGGCTTCGATGATCCGGATCGCTTCGCGGGACCACTGTCGGTTGTCGCTCATGTTGGTTTTCTCGTTGAATCTGGCAGGAGTCGACCTTTTATCAAGGCTCATCCAACAAGCTTAGGAAAAAACCTACATCCAGCACAGGTACAGCTGAGGTTCAATACGCCCGGCAACTGCTAGGCTCAGCTCGGTACTGGCGGCTCACTCTGTAACGACATATAACAAAAAAGAATATAACTTTTGTTTTAACAACTAACAGTACTTGTTAGGGTGTAACACCTTTTGAATTCACGGATGGAGAGCGACCTTGCCTCTGCGTAGCACTTTCACGCGTTTCTTTCAGTTGGAAGCTGCCAGCGGTCTGTTACTGATCGCCGCTGCCGTTCTGGCTCTGATCATCAACAACTCGCCGCTGGCGTGGCTGTACAACGGCCTGCTGGACACCCCCGTGGTGGCGCAGATCGGCGCGCTTAAAATCGCCAAGCCGTTGCTGCTGTGGATCAACGACGGCCTGATGGCGTTGTTTTTCCTGCTGATCGGCCTGGAAGTGAAGCGCGAAGTGCTCGACGGCCAGTTGTCCAAACCGTCGCAAATCGTCCTGCCTGGCGCGGCAGCGATTGGTGGCATGGTGGTGCCGGCGCTGATCTACTGGTACCTCAATCGCGACACGCCACCGGCCCTCAACGGCTGGGCAATCCCGACCGCTACCGACATCGCCTTCGCCCTTGGCGTGCTGGCGCTGCTGGGCAAACGCGTTCCGGTCTCGCTGAAACTGTTCCTGATGACCCTGGCGATCATCGACGACCTCGGCGCGATCATCATCATTGCGATCTTCTATTCCGGCGCCCTGTCGACCCTGTCCCTGGCGCTGGCCGCGGCCTGTATTGCAGCGCTGATCGGGATGAACCGGCTCGGCGTGGTCAAGCTCGGGCCCTACATGATCATTGGCTTGATTCTCTGGGTCTGCGTGCTCAAGAGCGGTGTCCACGCCACGCTGGCCGGTGTGACCCTGGCTTTCTGCATTCCGCTGCGCACAAAAAATGCCGAGCCCTCGCCATTGCTGACCCTGGAACACGCCCTGCACCCGTGGGTCGCCTACGGCATTCTGCCGCTGTTCGCGTTTGCCAATGCCGGCCTGTCCCTGAACGGTGTCACCGTCGAAAGCTTTACTCACCACGTCCCCATGGGCATCGCCATCGGGCTGCTGCTGGGCAAGGCCGTCGGTGTCTTCGGCCTGACCTGGCTGGCCGTGAAAACCGGTATCGCCGCCCTGCCCCAAGGCGCCAATTGGGGCCAGATTCTGGGCGTGGCGATTCTTTGCGGCATTGGTTTCACGATGAGCCTGTTTGTCGGCTCGCTGGCCTTTGAGCCAGGCGTGAGTGATTTCGCCGGGATGGATCGCATGGGAATCCTGACCGGTTCGATTCTGGCCGCGCTGATCGGTTATGGGGTGACGGCGATGGCGAGTCGCAAGGGTTCCAGCCTTGCATCCTGATAAACCGCGATAACGCCTGGCGCCAATCCAGACTCACCTCAGCCAAAAACAAAAAACCCGATCAGTCACCTGATCGGGTTTTTTGTTTATCCGGCGTTTACGCTTAGTGCGAAACGCGGCTGGTGCCACCCACACTGGCGATACGCACACGCTCACCAACACGGAACACTTCGTTTGGCTGCACTTCCTGAACGTAGGCGCGCATGCTGCCATCGTCTTCACGCACGGTGATTTCCACGCCCTGGGTGCGGGTCAAGCCTTCTTCAGCGGCCGAACCGAGCAGACCGCCAGCTACAGCACCGACGACCGCAGCAACGACGCTGCCTTTGCCACCACCGATGGAGCTGCCACCAACGCCGCCGACCACTGCGCCTGCAGCGCCGCCGATCGGGGTTTTGGTGCCTTCGATTTTCACCGGACGCAAGGCTTCGATGGTACCCATGCGAACGGTCTGCACGCGACGCGCTTCGTCACGGGAGTAGGAGTCACCGGTCAGGCTCGATTGGCAACCAGTGAGCAACATCGCCATCGTGGAAAAGGAAGCAACCAGTAGTACAGACTTACGCATAGCATCAACTCCAAAGAACCGGATATTCATTAGACTCCGCAGCTTGACGCCTGTCACGGCATCGCCCGGATAAAATTGGCTTGATTCAGGCTCCGTTAAGGCGCCTCCACGAACTCACACAGTAGCGGCAAAAACGGAAAACTACCCCACTGGCCAAGGATTTTCATGGACTACTTTATCATTTTCGTTACTACCGTCGCTGGACTGTATTTCCACTGGTGGCTGTACGTACGGATAAAACGCTGGATGGACCGCGACCTGGCACTATCGCTGGCGGGCAAGGATGAGCAGAAAAAAGCCTTCATGCTCGAACGGTTGGCGAGTGCTCAGGCGCAGAAGATCAAGCGTCGAGACCTGCCGAAGTGGCTGGAGGCCGCTGCGGCAGACTATCCCGGTGGGTAAACTGCTCAGGGGGCCAGACGTTCAAGAATCCAGCCGGCACCCTGCTGGCGGTAATTGAGGCGGTCGTGCAGGCGGCTTGGGCGGCCTTGCCAGAATTCGATGCGCTCCGGCAGCAGGCGATAACCACCCCAGTGTTCCGGGCAATGCGGCTGGGTGTCGCTGAAACGTTGCTCGGTGTCCTTGAGCAGCGCTTCCAACTCGCCACGATCGGCGATCACGCGGCTCTGCGGCGATGCCCAGGCCCCCAGGCGACTGCCCAGTGGACGGACCTGATAATAGGCATCGGACTCCTCAGGCGTGACCTTCACCACCCGCCCTTCGATGCGCACCTGGCGCTCCAGCGCCGGCCAGAAAAACGTCATGGCCGCGAACGGATTCGTGGCCAGGTGTTGGCCCTTGGCGCTTTCGTAGTTGGTGAAAAAGGTGAAGCCCTGCTCGTCCAGGCCCTTGAGCAACAGAATGCGACAGTGCGGTCGACCGTCCTGGTCAACGGTGGCCAGGGTCATGGCATTGGCTTCCACCGGTGCCTGTTCGGTTTTCACCGCGTCGGCGAACCACTGGTGGAACAGCGCAAACGGCTCAGCCGGGGCTTGTGCCTCGGTCAAGCCATCACGAGTGTAGTCACGACGCATATCAGCCAGGCCCTGGGTCATGGCGCATTCCTTTTGGTTAACGAATCACTGCTTTGCAGTATCGGTGGCGGCGACTTTCTTGTCAGCCGCAGCGGCTTTGGCTGGCGCAGTCTTTTTCGCCGGCGTTGCGGTTTTCGCGGGTGTTTTCTTGGCCGGTGCTTTTTTGGCTGGCGCCTTTTTCATGGTCGGAACGGCCGCTTTTTTAGCAGCAGGGGCCGGTGTAACAGGTTTGGCGACCGGTTTGACGTCAGCGGCAGCGACCATGGTCACCGGGGCTGGCGCCGGCATGTTGTACTTGCTCAGCAACGCAACCATGGTGTTTTGCGGGGTCACCAGCAGTTCCACGCGGCGGTTCAACGCACGCCCTTGCACGCTGTCGTTGGCGGCACGCGGTGCATCACCGCCCAGGCCACGCAGCATCAAGCGATCACGCTGCAAACCACTGAGGCGGAAAATTGCCGCAACGGCCTGGGCACGCTCCTGGCTCAGTTTGACGTTGGCCGGTGCAGCGCCGGACGTATCGCTGTGGCCGAGGATCAAGACAGCGGTCTTTGGATCGGCTTCAAGGATTTTCGCGACCCGGGTAAACGGACCGAGTGTGTTCGGCAGCAGCATGGCCGGACGATCAGGGTTGAACGAGCCTTCGACAGGCGCAGTCACCACCAGCACGTTTTCGCGGCGCTCGAGTTGCATGTTGCTGCCCTTGACCGCCTCGCGCAGACGCGGTTCGTAGTCGTCAAGCCAGGCCTGGGTGACTTTCGGGTCTGCCATCGGCACAGCCTTGGCGGCGCTCTGCTCGCTGCCGCCGAACGGCCAGTACCACTTGCTGCCGCTAGCGGTTTCGGCCTTGGCCACCGCAACGGGTTTGACTTCAGGTTTCACCTCAGGCTTGACCGCGGGCTTGCCGGCGCTGTCGTCGGAACCGAACGGCCAGTACCAGTGGCTGCCGCTTTCAGTCTTGGCAACGGGGGCCGTCGCGTCTTTCTGTGGAGTCTGTGCGCAACCGGTAATAGCGAAGCACAGGGCCAAGGCGAGGGTTTTATTGGATGACATTGGATATCCACAAAAATGAAGGCAAAAAAATCAGGCCACATCGGCCCGTATAAACAGACGCTTTGAAACTGGAAAGGCAATCGGGTTCCAGCACTGGAACCCGATAACCGCTTTTACAGACAAGTGGCCAGAACCCGCACCAGCTTTTGCGCGCGCGGATCCATCAAGACGTACGGCCCCAGGGTATTTGTCACAAATCCGAAGGCCACATCGTGCTCCGGGTCGGCAAAACCGATGGAGCCGCCGGCGCCGGGATGACCAAATGCCCGCGGACCAAGGCCGAAGGTGGCATTGGCGACGTCCGGTTGATCGAGCATGCAACCCAGGCCGAAACGGGTCTGGGTCAGTAAAGTCTTGTCCTCGCCGAGGCTGTGCTCGCGGGTCAGTTCATCGAGCATATCGCTTTCCAGCAGGCTGCCGTCGAGCAGGCCTGCATAGAAGCCGGCCAGGCTGCGGGCATTGCCATGGCCATTGGCGGCCGGCTGCTGCATGCGTCGCCACTCGGGTTTGTTGGTGCTGGTCATGATCGACGGCGGGTTGGTGAACGCCCGGGTCGTCATGGCCGTTGGCTCGCGCATGGTCACTTGCAGCAGGCGCTGGGCGGCGGCATCGCCGACATTGCCCTTGCCCCGCGCAATGTGGGCCACGCGATAGAACTCTTCGTCGGCCAGGCCCACATGGAAGTCCAGGCCCAAGGGTTTGGCGACCCGCGCGACGATGGATTCCCCCGGTCCACGACCGTCGGCACGGCGCAGCAATTCGCCGACCAGCCAGCCATAGGTGATCGCCGCATAACCGTGGCCTTCGCCCGGCGTCCACCATGGCGTTTCGGCGGCCAGGGCATCGACCATGGTTTGCCAGTCGTAAAGGGCTTCGGGGGCCAGTAACTCGCGCAATGCCGGAAGGCCGGCCTGATGGCAGAGCAATTGTCGCAGGGTGACGGACTCTTTGCCGGCGGCGGCGAACTCAGGCCAGTAGCGCGCGACCGGGGCATCCAGTTGCAGCTTGCCTTCGGCCACCAATTGCAGCGCGGTGACGGCGGTAAAGGTCTTGGTGCAGGAGAACAGGTTGGCGATGGTGTCGCTGTGCCAGGCCTCGGCCCCGTCCTTGTCGGCGGTGCCGGCCCACAGATCGAGGACGGTTTCGCCACCAATCTGAACGCACAACGCTGCGCCACGCTCCTGGGGATCGTCGAACAGCGCAGCGAACGCCTCTCGCACCGCTTCGAACTTAAGCTCGTAATGACCCTGAATCTGCACCCGCAACTCCCCGGATTAACGCTCTACAAAGTGGCGGGCATTGTTCCAGCCCTTGAGGGTTTTGGGAACAGGGTTGGGCCGGGCGGTTGTGGCGATTAATGACCTTTGCCGGAATGCCCGCCAGCGCCCTTCCCCGGCCCCTTGCCGGCCTCGGCCTTGCGGCCGCCCTCGGCGTCGTGACTGACTTTGTCGGCGGCGGCCGCAGCCTTCTCGGCCTCCTTGCCCAATTGCTCGACCGTCGTCAGGTTGCTCTTGCGCACGCTATCGACAAAGCCCTGGAACGGCAGATCAGTAATGCCCACCAACCCGAAGTGACCGTTTTCACCGTCAAGCAGGCGCCCGGTGACCGGTTGATCGAGGTACTGGAACCAATGCACGCCAACAATCGACGGCTCGCTCAAGGCCTGCTTGAGGAAGTTGGCATACGCCGCGCCGCGGTCCTCCTCCTTCGCCAACGGCGTGACGCCGCCCCAGAACGGGCCACGATCAGTCGAGCCGAAATTGAACTCGGTAATCAGCACGGGTTTGTCGAGACTGCGCAGTTTGGCGAAGTCGTAACCATCCTGGGGTTGCAGGGTATACATGTTGAAGCTCAACACGTCGCAGTACTGGGCGCAGGACTCCACGGCTTGCGGCGTGCTGATGGCGAAACGGCCGCCGAGCAGCAGCTGGTTCGGCGCATGCCACTTGAGTGAATCGGAGATGGTCTTGAAATAGGTGTCGGCAAAGACTTTCTGGAAGTATTTGAAGTCAGCCTCGATTTCCGGGTGCTCGGTACTTGGCAATGGCGGCACAAAATCCGGATCTTCCATCAGTTCCCAGGCCGGCAGATCAATGCCCCAGGCTTCCGACAGGCCAGCCTGATTGCGGTACTTGTCACGCAGCTGTTTGAGGAACGCGCGCTTGGCCGGCACGTCGGTGGTCATCTTCAAGGTACCGTAGGCCAGAGCATAACGGGCTTTCGGGTCATCGCCGGGACCGGCCCAGGCCAGTTCATTGTCAGCGTAGTAACCAATCAGCCACGGATCGTCACGATGGTCGCGAGCGGCAATCGCCACGGCACGTTCGGCGGCCATGGCAAAACGCGGGTCGAACGGGTCGGGCATGCCGCCCCACCAGTCGGTACCGGTGCTGATGCTGGCGTAGTCGCCGACGATCGACAGCGGCAAGGTGTACGGCACGCGATCAGCGTTGCCCAGTACGGGTGCGCTCCAGTTGCCAATGGTGTTGAAGCCCCAGGCCTGCAAGCGATCAAGGGTGTGACTGGCCCAGCGTTGCTCGTCGAACTGCGCTTTGCACGGTTCGACAGATTCTGGCTCTGCGGCTTTCGCTACCGTCGCTTCGGACTTGGCCGCTTCGGCAACGCCGGCCTTGGTTTCGCTGCCCAACGCGCAAGGATCGCCATACAGACGCTGCAGGTTGGCAGCGTAGAAGTCGTACCAGCGTCCGGCATTGTAGCCGCGTCCTTGATCGGCCCCGTTGCCGCCACGGTTGTCGCCTTCGCCGTAATGGCTGGCCAGGGCCTCGTCAACCTTGGGCAGGGATTCGAACATCCACTCGCGACCGGCAACGTAGGTCTGGTTGACGTCTGCAGCGACGGTGTTAACCCCTAGCGAATAAAACGGGTGTCCTTCCGGCGTCACCAGATACCAGCGTCCGTCGCGTTTCTCGGTGCGGAAAAAGCCGCTGGCCTTGAAGGACGGGCCTTTGGTCAAACCACCGAACTTGTCCAGGGAGGACTTTTCGCGATCGGCCAGCCAGGTTTTCAGTTGCTGCTGCTCCTTGCTGGCGGCGCCTTTCAGTTGATCGTCGCTGCTGATTTTTTCCGGCCATTTGGCCCGGGTCGACTGACCGTAAGCATCCACCAACCCGCCATACACAGCTTGGGTGACCGACTCGCCGTCCTGCACACCAAAGCGCTCCAGCAAGATGCTTTGCGCGACCTTCGGCTGGTCCATCGACAAGCTCACCGACACCACCTGGCTGCGATCCAGTTCACCGGCGCTGCTGGCCAGCAACACGCGCTGCCCCTCGACAGTCATCGGCATCGGCGGGCCAGACTTCATGCCCTGGCTCAGCGGTGATGTCGCTTGCAAAGGCACCAACAGTGTTTGCGCAGGCCCCGCCGGCAGATCGACGCGGCTGACCAGTGTCTTGCCGTCGTTGCTCTGGATGGTTACGTACAGGGTCAAGGCCCAGTTCATGGCGTTCTGGATCCGCAGGCTCATGACGCCCGACTGCGACCAGTCCCAGGCGCCGGTTTGCGGAGTCAGGCGCAAAGTCGGTCGGGCGACCGGGTTGAACGTCACCCGGCGCAGCACTTCGCCCTCGGGGGTTTGCTCGGCGTTGGATTGCGGCAGGCTGGCGTCCTGAGTCGCCACCTGGACCACGTCGGCGGGGCGCACAAAGTTGAACAGCGTCTGCGGACTGGCGGGAGCGGCCAGCAGCGGTGTTGCGAACAGCAGGGCAAAAACAGCAGGCAACGAACGGCAAATCATGAGAACGAAAATCTCCCTAACGACCTTCAATGGGCCAGTGGAAAAGCGATGGCAGAGAGATAGACAACGCGGTGGGCAAAACCGCCCACCGGTGTTTCAGGAAATTTCTCGACGGAACGGCGGCAACGCGTTGAGGATGGCTTTGCCATAGCGCTGGGTCACCAGGCGCCGGTCGAGCAAGGTGATGGTGCCGCGGTCTTCTTCGGTGCGCAGCAAGCGACCACAGGCCTGGACCAGCTTCAGCGAGGCGTCCGGCACGGAGATTTCCATGAACGGATTGCCCCCCCGGGCTTCGATCCATTCGGACAAGGCTGCTTCGACCGGATCATCAGGTACCGAGAATGGAATCTTGGCGATGACCACGTGCTCGCAATAGGCACCGGGCAAGTCGACCCCTTCGGCGAAGCTCGCCAGGCCGAACAACACGCTGGAGTCGCCGCCATCGACTCGCGCCTTGTGCTTGTTGAGGGTTTCCTGCTTCGACAGGTTGCCTTGGATGAACACTTGCTTGCGCCAGTCGCGGTCGAGGCCGTCGAACACGTCCTGCATCTGTTTACGCGAGGAAAACAGCACCAGCGTACCCCGCGAGCCTTCGACCAACTCAGGCAGATCCCGAATGATCGCGGCGGTATGCGCTGCTGCATCACGGGGGTCGGCGTTCAGGTTCGGTACCCGCAACACACCGGCATCGGCATGATGGAACGGGCTTGGCACCACCGCCGTCACGGCTTTTTTCGGCAGGCCGGCGCGCATGCGGAAGCGGTCGAAGGTGCCGAGGGCAGTCAAGGTCGCCGAAGTCACCAGACAGCCATACGCCACGTTCCACAGGTTGCGGCGAAGCATTTCCGCCGCGAGGATAGGACTGGCGTTGACCTCGATGTCGAATAGTGAGCCGCTTTCGGCCAGGGTCAGCCAGCGGGCCATGGGCGGGTTGTCTTCCGGGTCTTCGACGGTGAAGGCGGTCCACAGCTCCCAGTTGCCGGAAGAGCGCGACAGCAAGCTGCCGAACAGTGGATACCACTCTTCGGCCTGGTTGCTGGCGATGCCGATGTTGACCTCGCCGTCCATGCCTTCCTTGAGCAGGTCGGTCAGGCGGGTGAACAGGTCGGTCAGGCGCGCGAAGCCTTTCTTCAGCTCGATGCCCATTTCACGCATGTGCTCGGGAATCACCCCGCCGACGAATCGGTGACGCGGGCGCTCGCGGCCTTCAACGTCTTCGCCGGGTTTGAAATCGGCAATCTGCTCGCAGGCGGTGAACATGAACTGCTGCTGGGTCTTGATCTCCCGCGCCAGCTCCGGCACCTGCTCGATCAACTTGCCCAGGTCGCCCGGCAACGGGTGCTGGGCCAGCAGTTTGGTGAGGTTCTTGGCGGTGGTTTCCAGCCAGTCGGCGGTGGAGCGCAGGCGCGTGTAATGGGCGAAGTGGCCGATGGCCTTGTCTGGCAGGTGATGGCCTTCGTCGAACACGTAGATCGTGTCGCGTGGGTCCGGCAGCACAGCGCCGCCGCCCAGGGCTAGGTCGGCCAGGACCATGTCGTGGTTGGTGACGATCACGTCGACCTTGCCCATACCTTCGCGGGCCTTGTAGAAGGCGCACTGGCCGAAGTTCGGGCAATGACGGTTGGTGCACTGGCTGTGGTCGGTGGTCAAGCGCGCCCAGTCGGCGTCTTCGAGGGCGGTGGACCAACTGTCGCGGTCGCCGTCCCACTTATTGCCGGCGAGCTTCTCGATCATGCTGGTGAACAGCTTCTGGCTGGCCTCATCGACCTCGATCTTGAAACCCTCTTCTTCGAACAACTGCGCCGTGGCGGTCTGTGCGTGACCTTCCTGGAGCAACATGTCGAGCTTGGACAGGCACATGTAGCGCCCGCGGCCCTTGGCCAGGGCGAAGCTGAAGTTCAGCCCGCTGTTGCGCATCAGGTCGGGCAGGTCCTTGTAGACGATCTGCTCTTGCAGGGCCACGGTGGCCGTGGCGATCACCAGGCGTTTGCCGGCGGCCTTCGCCGTGGGGATCGCCGCCAGACTGTAGGCCACGGTCTTGCCGGTGCCGGTGCCGGCTTCCACCGCGACTATCGCGGGGTCGCCACTGCGCCGGCCTTCGTCGTCGGTGTCGATGTCACCCAGGACCTTGGCGACTTCGGCGATCATCAGGCGTTGGCCATAACGCGGCTTGAGGCTCTTGGCTTCGAGAAAACGCGAGTAGGCGCCCTGGATCGTGGTTTTGAGTTCAGTGCTGATCATGGATTGTCGGGCGCAAAAAACGCTGGATAAATTTTCAGTAGTTTGAGGGGGCGTTCTCAGTTAGTTTCCACGCCGCGTTGTCGCCTTAAAGCGAGCCAGGCAAGGCGCAGGCCGCTGGGAATGGTTGTTCCCTTTCCAAGGCCTGCAACGCAGTCTGGCTCGCTTTAAGGCACAACCCGAAGGGCCGGGCCTGCTGTTGTGCAGGGCGGCGTTGCTCGAAGCTTATTTGGAATGACCAAACTACGCTTCTCGCGCCTTGCCCTGCACAACAGCAGACCCGGCGCGGCGCGGAAACTAACTGAGAACGCCCCCTGAATCGGTCGCTATCATACCCCGCTAATGAATCCCGCGCAGAACGGAGTAACCCAATGACACCTTTTAGCCTCATTTATAGCCTGCATGTACTGGCGGCCCTGGTCTGGGTCGGCGGCATGTTTTTCGCCTGGATGGTCCTGCGTCCCGCCGCGATCACGGCACTGGAGGGCCCTGCCCGGCTGAAGTTGTGGGTAGAAGTGTTTCAAGGTTTTTTCCGCTGGGTCTGGGTGGCGGTGGTGCTGTTGCCAGTCAGCGGCGTGGGCATGCTGAATCTGCACTTCACCGGTTTTGAAAACGCGCCGCGCTATGTGCAGGTGATGATGGGCTTGTATGTGGTGATGACCGCGCTGTTTATCCGCATTCAGGCGCTGATGCTGCCGGAACTGCGCACTGCCGTGGCAGGGCAGGACTGGCCGGCTGGGGCGGCGGTGCTAGGGCGGATTCGCCGGTTGGTGGGGATCAATCTGCTGGTGGGGCTGGCTGTGGTGGCGATAGCGGCGGTTCGGCCGATGTTTTGAAGAACTGTGGCCCGGGATGCTGTTGTGGCGAGGGGGCTTGTCGGATCGCCGCACCGTCCCGTTCGGCTGCGAAGCAGTCGTAAAACAAGACACCGCTAACCTTCAGCAGTATTGCGATTGCCGGAATTGGGGCCGCTTCGCGGCCCAACGGGGGCAAGCCCCCTCGCCACAAGGCTCTCAGTGTTTCTTACATCCGCTGTACTGTCACCGAACCCGCCGCCCCTTCAGGCCCAGGCTGACCATCAGCCCCGGGTTTACCGCTCTTGCCGCCATCAGCCTTGTAAATCAGGCAGCCCTTGGCCTTGCCACCCGCCCCCGGTTTGCCGCCCGGGCCGGCCAAGCCACCGGCACCGCCGGCCACCTGAACCTTGATCCGGTCTGCCGGATAGTCGTGCGGCACTGCCAGTTTAACCAGAGCCCCCGGAGCCCCTGGCTGGCCGTTACTGCCATCACTGCCATCGGCACCGCGACCGGCCTGCCCCCAGGTGCAGCCCGGTTCCTGGCCGTTGGCCCCATCGAGACCAATAAACCCCGGTGCACCCGCACCACCACGAGCATCAACGATCAATTGTGGTGCGTTCAGTGCCTTGATCTGCAAATCAAGATTGCGTCCGGATCGGGCGGCCTTCTGGTAAGTCCCCGGAGCGCCACGGGCGGTGATCTGGCTGCCTTCGGACAAATCAGCGCGACGGACCTTCAGGGCCAGCGCCTGTTCCCCCGGTACGATGGCAATGCGCGCTTCACGCCCCAGATGCAATTCACCCACGGTGACTTCCGTGACGTTCGAAGGAATCAGCAAGGTGCCGTAATCGGCCACTTCCAGGCGCTCCAGTTGCAGGGTGCTGGCGGTGTTGGGCAAGCGCATCAGCGAGTTGGTTTCGACACTCACCACCTGTGCACTGGCCAATGGGCTGATGAGTGCAGCGAGCAGACAGAGTTTACGCATGGGAAGCCTTCGAAGCGGTGGGGGCTGGAATGGTTTGCAGGTGGAATACGCCAAAAATAACGATCTTCAGGCGGTCAAGCCAGGGATGGGCACGACCTCGAAGGCTGCGATAGCACAGCAACGCTTCCAGAAGATGGATGAACCCCAACAGGCCGCCGGCCAGGTTGACCAACGGGTGCAGCGGAAAGACAAACGGTGTGAGCAGATTGACCAGCACTACCGCCCAGAACAGCAAGGTCAGTAATCGCCCCAGTCCCCATATGACTTTCATACGCGCCCCCGATGAGAATTATTGTTTGCGCGCACAGTAACGGCTTCCACGCGGGATAATCCAGAGGGCAACGGTAAAATCTTCATGGAGGCCGCCGAACGGCCGTCGCAGCGATCACACCTGTCGCCCGACGGCTCTATCTCTTGGCTCAGCGATTTATATGCAGATCCACGCGACGGTTTTTCGCACGGCCTTCTTCTGTTTCGTTGTCGGCAATCGGTTGGCTCGCGCCCTTGCCTTCGCTGGTGACTTTGTTCGGCGCGACACCCTGGCTCAACAGGTATTGCGCCACGCTGCTGGCACGCCGCTCCGACAAGGCCTGGTTATAGGCACCCGAACCGACGCCGTCGGTATGGCCGACCACCTTGATGCTGACCACATCGGCATCCTCGAACTTGCTCATCAACGCATCCAGTTGACTCTTCGCCGTCGGGGTCAGGTCGGACTGATTGAAGACAAACAGTACATCGCTCAGAGTAATGACTTCGGATTGCGCAGGCTCGGCCTGGACGCTGTCCGGGTACTGCGGCGCCGGGCAGCCTCGATGGTCGACCGGGGTATTGGCGGGAGTATCAGCGCAACGGTCGCGTCGGTCGAAAACGCCGTCGCCGTCTTCGTCGCCATCCTGGGCATAGCAGATCAAGCCACCGGACAAGATACCCAGCGTCGCCCCACCCGCGGCCCAAGCGCCGCTCTCGATTGCGCCCAGACCACCTCCGACCAGGCCGCCGATCAGGCTGCAAATTGGCCAGGTTCGTTGATTGAGGGGGGCAGTGCCATCGCTGTGGGTGGCGCAACCGGTCAAGAGGCTGCCGAGTAGCAGAACCGGCAAGACGGTCCTTGTGAGAACGATCATGTTGAAAGCTCCTGTGTCACCGGCCAATACCGGTTACACAGGAGTAAAGACCCGCATCCGCGACTGCACAAGGCGCGGACGCGGGGGGGCTTAACGCTGGATTTTGATTTCCGTACGACGGTTCTGTGCACGGCCGTCAGCGGTTTTGTTGTCCGCAACTGGCTGGCTTTCACCGGCACCGACAACCGACACGAAGTTGCTGCGAGGTACGCCTTGCTCGACGAGGTATTCAACCACCGAGTGGGCGCGTTTATCCGACAGTTTCTGGTTGTAAGTGTCGCTGCCGACGCTGTCGGTATGGCCGGTTACGGTCAGTTGAGCATTAGGGGCCTCGGCTTTCAAGCGAGTAGCAATCTTGTCGAGTACCTGCTTGTCGGACGAGGTAAGCGTGGCCTTATTAAACTGGAAGTGAACATCGCGGATGACGATGGTTTCTTCCTTGACTACAGCCACTTCTTCGACCACAGGTGCAGGTGCAGGTGGTGGGCAACCGTTGGCATCGACCCGAACGCCTTTAGGCGTGCCAGGGCACTTGTCGCGACTATCCAGCACACCATCGCCGTCTTCGTCGCCATCACCATGAACCCAGCAATAAGCCGCCGCCGTACCGCCGACGAGCAGAGCACCATACCCTGCCCATGCCGAGCTTTCGGTCGCACCGAGGCCCGCACCCACGACACCACCGACCGCCGCGCAGGTAGGCCAGTCGGTTTTCTGCAAACCTGCGCAACCAGTCAAGACACTGGTTAGCAGAACCAAGGGTAATGCTGTCCGTACTATGCTCATCTAGTTTTCTCCTGAGGGATCGGCTTAAAACCGATTCAGGTAGTAAAGACCCGAGTTTTAATCTCCGCCAGCAATAGGCCATGCTGTTTATTCGCGTATTCACGACAGGCTGGCGTTTTTGTCGCCGGGCTGCTCTAGGCCCGAACGTTCGGGCAGGCTAGTCTTGGCAGATCTGATTGAGGATCTTCGATGATTGCAGGTATTTCTTCACGCACGCCACAACAGGCACTGGCCGCTTTACTTGATCGATATGCCCCCGCGCGCCTGTTGTTGATCGGCGCCAGCGAGTTCCCGGCGCTGGAGGCTTTCAAGCTCGCTCACCCGGACAGCAGCGTCGCTTTCGCTGCCCCCGGCCCATTGCCCGACGAGTTGGCGGCCCGCCGTTTCGACCTGGCCCTGGTGGTCGATTGCCTGGAGCATTTGCCCAAGCGCGACGGCCTGAACCTGCTGGGTGGTATCCGCAACCTCAACGCCAGCCGCATCGCCGTGCTGGCGGATCTGCCGGCCTGTGGCTGGCAGGAAACCGACTTTTTCTCCCTGGCCCTGCAGGCCAGCGAACGCTTTCAGCGGGACGAACAGGTCTTGACCCTGTTCACCTACGATCTGCTTGAATACAAACAAGTCCCTGACTGGCTCAATTCGCGCTTCTGGGCCAATCCGGAAAACTTCGGGAAATACTGGTGGTAATGCAATGAGTACATCCATTTGCCCTTGCGGCAGCGGCACCCTGATCGACGCCTGCTGCGGTCACTACCATGCCGGGCACCCGGCGCCATGCGCCGAAGCCTTGATGCGCTCGCGCTACAGCGCTTACGTGCTGGGGCTGGTCGACTATCTGGTGGCCACCACCCTGCCCGCCCAGCAGGCCGGCCTGGACCGTCAATCGATCAGCGACTGGAGCGCGCAAAGTACGTGGCTGGGCCTTGAGGTGGAAAGCTCCGAAGTACTGGGCGGCCAGCCTGAACACGCCTTCGTGACCTTCACTGCACGCTGGCACGACAGCAATGGCGAGCACAGTCACCGCGAGCGTTCGTCATTTGTGCAAAACACCGGGCGCTGGTATTTCATCGACCCCACCGTGCCGCTCAAGCCCGGACGCAATGACACCTGCCCGTGCGCGAGTGGGCAGAAGTTCAAGAAGTGTTGCGCAGGGTATTTCAGCAGTTAGGACATGGAATGTCTGTCCACCCAGCAGGAGCTGCCGAAGGCGCGATCTTTTGGGTCTGGACTGGGGCTCAAGGGAGAAACACCACAATGATCATCCGCCGTGGCGCACTCTATCTGCTCACGTTGTTCCTGGCGCTCGGACTCGGCGGCTGTGCATCGTGGTTCGACGACGACTTGCCGGACCCCGAGGTCCATCTGGTGAAGATCGAGGTGGTCAGCGCCAAACTGCTGGAACAGAAATTCCTCCTGCACTTTCGCATCGACAACCCCAACGACAGCGACCTGACGGTGCGCAGCCTGGAGTACCGCGTTCACCTGGGCGACATACTGCTGGCCGATGGCGAGTACGAACACTGGTTCACCATCGGCCCCAGGCACAGCGCTTACTTCAAGGTGCCGATCCGCACCAACCTGTGGTCCAAGGTCCGTGATCTGGCCAAACTGCTGAAAAAATCCGATCAACCCATTCCCTATCGTCTGGAAGGTGAACTGGAAACCGGTATATTCATCGCCCACTACGTGCACCTGGCGCGCAATGGCGTGATAATCGCCGCCGATTTAATTCCGGAGCAACACCGATGACCCAGCAACCCCACGTCCACGGCCCTGACTGCAACCACGATCATGACCATCAGCACCATGATCACGACCACGGCCATGTCCACGGTCCGAACTGCGGCCACGCTCACCAGGAGCCGGTGCGCAATGCCCTGAAAGACGTCGGCCGCAACGATCCGTGCCCATGCGGCAACGGCAAGAAATTCAAGAAGTGCCACGGCGCTTGATGCTTCGGGCGAAGGCATTCTTCGCCTGTTGAATCACCGCCCTCTCCTGTGGGAGCGAGCTCCCACAGGTGCTTAGTCGATTGACAGAATCTGCCTACTGCTGACCACCGTCGCATACTCCCCATGCAAATTCCCAAGCGACATCGCGTGCACCTCTTCGGCGCTATGGGCATGGCCGAAGAAATCAGCCTTGTCGAAGGTAAAGCACGCATCCTCGGCCACCCAGGTATCAAACCCCAGGTTGCCTGCGGTGCGCGCCGTGGATTCCACCGAATTGTGGGTCGCGACACCCACGATGATCAACTGTCCGATCCCCGCCTCGCGCAGCCCAGCCTCCAGCCCCGTCGAACAAAACGCATCCGGCACCTGCTTCTGGATCAAGCGTTCACCGGCCATTGGCTGAAACCGTTCCTGAAACTCCACCCCCGACTGCTGCGGCCAGAACACTGACTCCTCCGAGCGGGACAGGTGCTGCACATGGATCACCGGCCGAGCGGTGTGCCGCCAATGGCCGAGCAATTCCAGCATGCGCGCTTCAGCCTGAGGGTTATTCCGGCGGCCGAGTCCGGGATGCAGGATGCCTTTTTGTTGATCGATGATGATCAGTGCCGCGTTTGCCTTGAGCTCCATGCTGACTTTTCTCCAGGATTGTTGACCGTGTCGCACTTCAACATCACCCATTGCGACTGGCAAGACTGCGATCTTTTTGGTTTTTTAGACAAATCCTGAAATAACCTTGTACCCCGCTTGCGCGGCCACCTCCCGCTCACTAACGTAGCGCCTTTATTGCGCGCCGCCGCCTCTACCCCCGCAGGAGCTTTGCCATGGCCTCGCCAGCCCTTACTCATTTTCTACCCCGGTTCGGCGTTGCCGCAGCAGTGGTCGGTGCCTTGAGCCTGACCGGTTGTCAGAATTTCAACGCCCAGGACACCCTCCCGCCGACCTCCGGCGTACAACCGCTCAAGGGCCTGGCGCAGAACGTTTCGGTGCGCCGCAATGCCATGGGCATGCCGCTGATCGAAAGCAACAGCTTCCACGACGCGCTGTTCACACTCGGTTACGTGCATGCCAGCGACCGCATCACGCAGATGGTCACCCTGCGCCTGCTGGCCCAGGGCCGTCTGGCCGAAATGCACGGTGCCGACCTGCTGGATGCCGACCGCTACATGCGGGCGGTCAACCTGAAGAAAAGTGCTGGCGAGTTGTACAAGGCCTCTTCGCCGCGTCTCAAGCGTTTCTTCGAAGTCTATGCGCGCGGCGTCAACGCCTACCTGTTCCGCTACCGCGACAAACTGCCGGCGGACCTCGCGGCCTCCGGGTACCAGCCTGAATACTGGCAGCCGGAAGATTCGGCGCTGATTTTCTGCCTGTTGAACTTCAGCCAGTCGACCAACCTGCCGGAAGAAATTTCCGCGCTGGTACTGGCCCAGACCGTCACCACCGACAAACTGGCGTGGCTGACGCCGTCGGCTCCCGACGAAAAACTGCCGGTCGCCGAAAGCGAAAAACTGCAAGGCATCAAACTCAACGGGCAAGTGCCGGGGCTGGCCGAACTCAGCAAGGCCACCGGGCAACTGGCGGACCTGAACCTGCTCGGCGCCACCTCGTCGAATAACTGGGCCATCGCCCCGCAACGCAGCCGCAGCGGCAAGAGCCTGTTGGCCAGTGACAGTCACGACCCGCTGGGCGTGCCTTCGTTGTTCAGTTACGTGCAGATTCGCGCGCCGAAGTATCAGGCGTCCGGCGTGACCATCGCGGGCCTGCCAATGGTGCTCGGTGGTTTCAACGGCAAGGTGGCATGGAGCATGACGTCCGTGATGGGCGACAACCAGGACCTGTTCCTGGAGAAGATCAAACGCCAGGGCAACGGGCTCACCTACGAAAATGCCGGGAAGTGGCAGCCGGCGATCGTGCGCAACGAAACCTACTTCGTCAAAGGCCAGCGACCGATTCGCGAAGCCGTGTACGAAACCCGCCATGGCCCGCTGCTCAACAGCGCTCAGAGCAGCACTCTGGCCAATGGTTTCGGCCTGGCCTTGCAGACGCCGAGCTTCACCGACGACAAGACCCTGGATGCGTTCTTCGACCTGTCCCGCGCCCAGAGCGTCGAGAAAGCCTCTGATGCCAGCCGCGAAATCCGCGCCATCGCGCTGAACCTGGTGTTTGCCGACGCGAGCCACATCGGCTGGCAAGTCACCGGTCGTTACCCGAACCGTCGCGAAGGCGAAGGTCTGCTGCCCTCTCCGGGCTGGGAAGGTCGTTACGATTGGGACGGCTACGCCGACCCGATGTTGCACCCGTACGACCAGGACCCGGCACAAGGCTGGCTCGGCACCGCCAACCAGCGGGTCATTCCCCATGGCTACGGCATGCAGTTGTCCAATTCCTGGGCCGCTCCGGAGCGCGGCGAGCGCCTGGCCGAACTGGCCGGTGCAGGCAAACACGACAGCCGCAGCCTGATCGCCATGCAATACGACCAGACCACTACCTTCGCTGCCAAGCTGAAGAAAATGTTTGAAGCGCCGGGCATGGCCCAGCCTCTCAAACAGGCCATGGACGCCTTGCCGGCGGCAGATCGTGCCAAGGCACACGAGGCCTACAGCCGCCTGATGGCGTTCGACGGCAAGCTCGGCCCAACCTCCACCGATGCGGCCATCTACGAACTGTTCCTGCAGGAAAGCACCCGGCAGATCTTCCTCGATGAACTGGGCCCTGAAAGCAGCGCGGCGTGGAAGGCCTTTGTCGCCGACGGCAAATTGTCCTACACGGCCCAGGCCGATCACTTGCTCGGGCGTGAGGACAGCCCGTTCTGGGATGACGTGCGCACCGCACAGAAAGAAGACAAACCGGCGATCCTCGCCCGCAGCCTCGCCGCAGCGATCAGCGCAGGCGACAGCCAATTGGGCAGTGATCACAAGGCCTGGCAGTGGGGCAAACTGCACCGTTATGAATGGAAAAACAGCAGCGGCCAGACCGTACGCGGACCGCTGCCGGCCGGTGGCGATCACACCACGCTCAACACCGCCGCCTTCGCCTGGGGCCAGGACTTCAACACTACGCTGGCGCCAGCCATGCGCTTTATCGTCGACTTCGGCCAGTCCGAGCCGCTGATGGCACAAAACGGCACCGGCCAATCCGGCAACCCGGCCAGCCCGAACTACCTCAACGGCATCGAACCGTGGCTCAAGGGCCAGTACATGAGCCTGCCGATGCAGCCGCAGAACTTCGACAACGCCTATGGCAAGGCGCGGTTGACGCTGACGCCAGGAAAGTAACCCCGCCCTTTTCCTGTGGAAACGAGCCTGTTCGCGAAGGCGATTCAACATTCAAAATAGAGGTTGAATGTTGAATCGCCTTCGCGGTTGCGCTGGCGCAAGGACAAGTCGGTCGACGAAGCCGATAGCTTGACGACCCTGAAAAATCTGCTCAGCCAAGCCCTCTTCTCATCCGCGAATTTTTTTCTTTTTGAACCGAACGGGTGCGGCCATTTCCCTGCGCCCGTTTTCGTGCATAAATCTGTCTCCGGCTATTTCCAGACACCTTTTAAAACGCTTGTTCGGCACACTGGTTCGGAAATTGCTACTTTCAACAGGTCTTACGCTTTCCAGTAACAATAATTCTGCGCTACAAGCGCTCATATTGGTTTTTAGGGATTGAATAATGAAAAAAGCATTGCTGACCCTTTCTGCACTGGCGTTGTGCATGGCTGCTGGTTCCGCCATGGCGAAGGAGTACAAAGAACTGCGCTTCGGCGTTGACCCTTCCTACGCACCGTTCGAGTCGAAAGCGGCCGATGGCAGCCTGGTAGGCTTTGACATCGATCTGGGGAACGCGATCTGCGCCGAGTTGAAGGTCAAGTGCAAATGGGTCGAAAGTGACTTCGACGGCATGATTCCCGGCCTCAAAGCCAATAAATTCGACGGTGTGATCTCGTCGATGACCGTGACCCCGGCCCGTGAAAAAGTCATCGACTTCTCCAGCGAGCTGTTTTCCGGCCCAACCGCTTACGTGTCCAAGAAAGGTTCCGGCGTGACCGCAGACGTCGCGTCACTCAAGGGCAAAACCGTCGGCTACGAACAAGGCACCATTCAGGAAGCCTATGCCAAAGCCATTCTGGACAAGGCCGGCGTAAAAACCCAGGCCTACGCCAACCAGGATCAGGTCTACGCCGACTTGACTTCCGGTCGTCTCGACGCAGGGATCCAGGACATGCTGCAAGCCGAACTGGGCTTTCTGAAGTCGCCACAGGGTGCCGACTACGAAGTCAGCAAGCCGGTCGACAATGAGCTGCTGCCGGCCAAAACAGCGGTCGGTATTAAGAAAGGTAACACCGAGCTGAAAGCACTTTTGGATAAAGGTATCAAAGCGTTACACGATGATGGCACCTACACCACCATTCAGAAGAAACACTTTGGCGATCTGAATCTGTACAGCGGCAAATAATGCCCGGCGCCCATCTCTGGATGGGCGCTTTTTTCATCCGATCAGGCTGCTGATTTATGTTTGAAAACCTACTGGAAAATCTGGGGCTCTCTGCCTTCAGCCTCAAGGGCTTCGGTCCGCTGCTGATGCAAGGCACCTGGATGACGATCAAATTGTCGGCGTTATCRCTGTTGGTAGCCGTGTTGCTCGGTCTGCTCGGCGCCAGTGCCAAGTTGTCAAAAGTCAAACTGATGCGCTTGCCTGCCCAGCTCTACACCACGCTCATTCGCGGCGTTCCGGACCTGGTCCTGATGCTGCTGATTTTCTACAGTCTGCAAACCTGGCTGACCTCGTTTACCGATTACATGGAATGGGAATACATCGAAATCAACCCGTTCAGCGCCGGGGTCATTACCCTGGGCTTCATCTACGGTGCGTATTTCACCGAAACCTTCCGTGGCGCGATTCTCGCCGTCCCACGGGGTCAGGTCGAAGCGGCCACCGCCTATGGCCTCAAGCGCGGCCAGCGTTTCTGGATCGTGGTGTTCCCACAGATGATGCGTTATGCCCTGCCGGGCATCGGTAACAACTGGATGGTGATGCTCAAGGCCACCGCGCTGGTGTCGATCATCGGCCTCGCCGATCTGGTCAAGGCTGCCCAGGACGCCGGCAAAAGCAGCTATCAGCTGTTTTACTTCCTGGTACTTGCCGCGCTGATCTATCTGGTGATCACCAGCGCGTCCAACTTCATTCTGCGCTGGCTTGAACGTCGTTACTCCGCCGGTACCCGGGAGGCCGTACGATGATCGAACTCCTGCAGGAATACTGGAAACCCTTCCTTTACAGCGACGGCAATAACATCACCGGTCTGGCCATGACCATGTGGTTGCTCAGCGCATCGATCTTCTTCGGTTTCATCGTCTCGATTCCACTGTCTATCGCCCGGGTTTCACCGCGCCTCTACATTCGCTGGCCGGTGCAGTTCTACACCTACCTGTTCCGTGGCACGCCGTTGTATATCCAGTTGCTGATCTGCTACACCGGCATTTACAGCCTGGCCGCGGTGCGCGCACAACCGCTGCTCGACAGTTTCTTCCGCGATGCGATGAACTGCACCATCCTGGCCTTCGCCCTGAACACCTGCGCCTACACCACAGAGATTTTCGCCGGGGCCATCCGCAGCATGGCCCACGGTGAAGTGGAAGCGGCCAAGGCTTACGGGCTGACCGGATGGAAGCTCTACGCCTATGTGATCATGCCGTCGGCCCTGCGTCGTTCGTTGCCGTACTACAGCAACGAAGTGATCCTGATGCTGCACTCGACCACCGTGGCCTTCACCGCGACCATCCCGGACATCCTGAAAGTCGCGCGGGACGCCAACTCGGCGACCTTCCTGACCTTCCAGTCGTTCGGCATCGCCGCGCTGATCTACCTGACCGTCACTTTTGCGCTGGTCGGCCTGTTCCGCCTTGCCGAACGCCGATGGCTGGCCTTCCTCGGGCCGACCCACTAGGGCTCAACCTGCTTCAGGAAACAACAGATGCGCCACCAGATACATGACCTGCTGGCCCCGCTGCCGGGGACCGCACGACAGATCCACAGTTTTCACTTCGGCCCACAACCGGCCAACGGCAAGATCTACATCCAGGCCTCCCTGCACGCCGATGAAATACCCGGCATGCTGGTGGCCTGGCACCTCAAGCAACGCCTGGCGGAGCTGGAAGCCGCCGGTCGCCTGCGCAGCGAAATCGTGCTGGTGCCCATCGCCAACCCGGTGGGCCTGGAACAGGTGCTGATGGATGTGCCGCTGGGCCGCTACGAGCTGGAAAGCGGCCAGAACTTCAACCGCTGGTTCGTCGACTTAAGTGAAGAAGTCGGCAACGCGATCGAAGACCAACTCGGTGAAGATCCGCAGCACAACCGGCAATTGATCCGCAGCAGCCTGCGCGATGCGCTGGCCCGGCAGACCGCCAACACCCAATTGCAATCCCAGCGCCTGACCCTGCAACGGCTGGCCTGCGATGCCGACATGGTGCTCGACCTGCATTGTGATTTCGAAGCGGTCGCACACCTGTACACCACGCCGCAGGCTTGGCCACAGGTCGAGCCACTGGCCCGCTACATCGGCGCCGAAGCCAGCCTGTTGGCGACCGATTCCGGTGGCCAGTCGTTCGACGAATGCTTCACCCTGCTCTGGTGGCAGTTGAAGGAACGCTTCGGCGAACACTTCGACATTCCACCAGGCAGTTTTTCGGTGACCGTCGAATTGCGCGGCCAGGGCGACGTCAATCACCCGCTGGCAAGCCTCGACTGTCAGGCGTTGATCGACTACCTGATCCATTTCGGCGCGATCGCCGGCGAACCCGCGCCCCTGCCCGACCTGCCCTGGCCGGCGACACCGCTGGCCGGTGTAGAACCGGTGGCCACGCCCGTCGGCGGGTTGCTGGTGTTCACCGCGCTGCCGGGCCAGTACCTGGAGGCCGGGCAACTGATCGCCGAGATCATTGATCCGATCAGCGATCGCGTCACTCCCGTTCATTGCTCCGCCGCCGGGTTGATGTACGCCCGTTCGCTGCGCCGCATGGCCACTGCCGGCATGGTGATCGCCCACGTCGCGGGCACCGAAGCCTATCGCAGCGGCTATCTACTTTCGCCTTGAGGATGCACGCCCCATGTACAAATTGACCATCGAAGGCCTGCATAAGAGCTATGGCGATCATGAAGTCCTCAAAGGTGTTTCACTCAAGGCCAACACCGGCGACGTCATCAGCCTGATCGGCGCCAGCGGCTCGGGTAAAAGCACCTTCCTGCGTTGCATCAACTTCCTGGAACAACCCAACGACGGCGCCATGAGCCTCGACGGGCAGAACATCCGCATGATCAAGGATCGTCACGGCATGCACGTGGCCGACGCCAATGAACTGCAGCGAATTCGCACTCGCCTGGCCATGGTGTTCCAGCACTTCAACCTGTGGAGCCACATGACGGTGCTGGAAAACATCACCATGGCCCCGCGGCGGGTGCTGGGGTGCGACAGGAAAGAAGCCGAGGACCGCGCCCGGCGCTACCTCGACAAGGTGGGACTGGCCTCCCGTGTAGCGGACCAATACCCGGCATTCCTGTCCGGCGGTCAGCAACAACGGGTTGCGATTGCCCGCGCACTGGCCATGGAGCCGGAAGTCATGCTGTTCGACGAACCAACCTCCGCGCTGGACCCGGAACTGGTGGGTGAAGTGCTCAAGGTGATCCAGGGCCTGGCCGAAGAAGGCCGGACCATGATCATGGTGACCCACGAAATGAGCTTTGCGCGCAAAGTGTCGAGCCAGGTGCTGTTTCTGCACCAGGGTCTGGTTGAAGAAGAAGGCGCGCCAGAAGACGTGCTGGGCAATCCGAAAAGCGAGCGGTTGAAGCAGTTCCTGAGTGGCAACCTGAAGTAACGCCAACTGCAAAACCTGTGGGAGCGAGCCTGCTCGCGATTGCGGTGGTTCAGTCAGCTTCATTGTGACTGTTACACCGCAATCGCGAGCAGGCTCGCTCCTACATTTGATTGGTAGTGTCCGGATTATCAGACAACAGGCGCAGGCGGTGGCTCATCCGGCAGGGTCGGCTCACCTGGCTCGTTAGGCTGTTCGTTCGGGGTATCAGGGTCGGGTTGACCTGGAATCCCGCCAGCCGGGATGACCGAGGGAAGCGCCAACAAGGACCAGGCCAGAACGCCAACCTGATTGGGTTCAAACCTTGCCAGTTCGGCACTGATTCGCGGATCGATCTTCATTCGGCACTCCTGAGCGATGGCCCGACCCGCCTTGCGCGGATCGGAGCAGTACACTCCATAGAGTGTACGCCCGCCCAGGAATTCCCGGCATTTGTCGGACGGTTGACTCAGGTGCGAGGCAGGGTTACGCCACGCTGGCCTTGGTACTTGCCGCCACGGTCCTTGTAGGACACTTCACATTCTTCGTCAGACTCGAGGAACAGCATCTGCGCCACGCCTTCGTTCGCGTAGATTTTCGCCGGCAGATTGGTGGTGTTGGAGAATTCAAGGGTCACGTGACCTTCCCACTCAGGCTCGAGCGGCGTGACGTTGACGATGATGCCGCAGCGCGCGTAGGTGCTTTTACCCAGGCAAATGGTCAAGACATTGCGCGGAATGCGGAAGTATTCGACGGTGCTGGCCAGGGCGAAGGAATTAGGCGGAATGATGCACACGTCGCTGTGGATGTCGACGAAGCTGCCGGCATCGAAGTTCTTCGGATCGACGATGGCCGAATTGATGTTGGTGAACACCTTGAAGTGATTAGTGCAACGCACGTCGTAGCCGTAGCTCGACACGCCGTAGGAGATCACACGGCTATCGTCGCTGCCGCGCATCTGGCGCTCGACGAAAGGCTCGATCATGCCGTGTTCCTGCGCCATGCGGCGAATCCACTTGTCCGATTTGATGCTCATGGCGGGTGTCCTGAATAGCGAGGTCGAAAAATTCTGTCCGGCATCTTACCGGGCGCGCCGCCGGGTTCAAAGTCCGCGGTGCAATTCTCGCCGAACAGGCAGGAATTACCTGCGCTGGCGACGAACCGTCGCACCGCCGATCCTTAAATCAGAGAAACCTTCGCAAGAAGCATTGGCACGTCCCGGAAAAAGGGTTAAGGTGGCGTCACTGTGCTGCTTGTGTCACTGAGAATCTCTACACGATATGTTGAATTTCGATCCAACCATCTACAAGAATTTTTCCTGCTCTTTGCACTCAGTCTCGGCCAGGGTTCTTCCTGAGTCGCAGTTATCTTTGTTCAAGGAGTTACACCATGTCTAATCGCCAAACCGGTACCGTTAAGTGGTTCAACGATGAAAAAGGCTTCGGCTTCATCACCCCACAATCCGGTGACGACCTGTTCGTTCACTTCAAAGCTATCCAGTCCGACGGCTTCAAAAGCCTGAAAGAAGGCCAACAGGTTTCTTTCATCGCTACCCGCGGTCAGAAAGGCATGCAAGCTGAAGAAGTTCAAGTTATCTAACTTGTACTTGCTTTAGTAAGAAGCCCCGCCCTCAACAGCGGGGCTTTTTTGTGGGCGGGTGTTTTTGTCCGCACAAAAAAATTTCTTACCAGGTCACGCCAAATCCCGCGGTGTAGCGCGTCTTGTCCAGATCCGCATCGTCGGTGCCGCTGATGATGTCCCGCTCCGCCTTCAGGTTCAGCGAAGCCCATTCGGTCACCTTGTAGCGCAACCCCATCTCGGCATCGAGTGCGTAGTCGGCCACACCCGACAGCGGCTTGCCGACCTCACCACTGGTGAAGAACTCGACACGTTTACCGACCAGGTAGCGGTTGTAATCCCACGTCATGGCCAGGGCGTAGAAATTGTCCTTGCTGCCATCGGAGAATTCAAAGTCCGTGCGGTTGACCAGCGAGCCAAGGGAAAACGCCCCGAGTTCGTCATCCCAGAACTGATAGCCGGGGCCCGTACCGACAGTGCGCTGACGGGAAAGGTCTTCGACCTTGTCGCGCTTGTAGACCAGGCGCCCCTGCCAGAACCATTGATCGGTCAGGAATCGGTCGATGGAGTACTCGGCCCGCCAGTTGTCCGTGGTCACCACGTCGTCCTGGAACTCACGGTTGTATTCACCTTCAGCGGTGTGCCGCCAGCGACCGTGTCGCGCACTGGTCTTGAAGTCGATGTCGTAGTCATCGGTGTCGTTTTCCGCCCGCTGATAGTCCAGCGCGATATCGACGTTGCCTTTCCACACCAGATCCTCGACCACCGGCTTTGGCTTGAGAATCTGCTGGATGCTCGCCAGTTCGACCGTCTTCGGCACTTCGCCGTTGGCCAGCGTCACCTTGCCGGCGTCCGCTGCTTTCAGCGACTTGGCTTTCTCGCCAGTGTAGGCATCCTGCTTGACCAACAATTCCTGATCGCTTTCCAGGGTCTTGACCTGTTTCCAGTCGATCGTCACCGCACCGGCGTACTCGGTCTGGATCAGCAGCCTGCCGCCATCGAACAGCGTGATCTTGCCGCTCAGCTTGTCACCGTTCTTCAACCACACGGTATCGGCCAGCAAGGGAGTGGAAGCACCAAGTACGGCGAGACACAGCAGGGATCTGGACAACATAAGCAAAATACAGGCTCAGGTTTGCGAGAAAAGTCGGCATTATCCGTAGGAATAAGGATCTGACAATGACTGACCCGACTATTTTTGTTGAGTTCATTTCTCAACCGTCTGTACAGGATTTACTCTACAGATGGTAAAGCAGACTTCTTCAGGACTGACGGACGTGACCGATCCAACCGATGAACCCGAGAGTGCGGCGCAAATCCGACGCACGGCGCTGTATCTGACACTGGCGCAAGTTCCCGAGGGCAAAGTCGTCAGCTACGGTCAACTGGCCGAGCTTGCAGGACTGGGTCGCGCCGCGCGCTGGGTCGGCCGCACCCTCAGCCAATTGCCGAGCGACAGCAAATTGCCCTGGCATCGCGTTCTGGGTGCAAACGGGCGTATCAGCCTGCCGGTCGGCAGCCCTTCGGGCGATGAGCAGCGCGCACGATTACGCATGGAGGGCATCAGTGTCCTGAATAATCGTGTTGATATTCAGCGCCATGGCTGGCGTCCGGTAGAGCACAGCGGTTAGAGTGCGCGCTTTGTTTCCGTATTTCTTGAGGCAGACTCCAGCCCATGCCCCGTAAAACCTGGCGCGCCGCGCTCGCCGCTTATGCCAGCCCTTCGACACTCGTGCTGTTGCTGCTTGGGTTCGCCGCCGGCCTGCCCTACATGCTGGTGTTTTCGACGCTTTCAGTCTGGCTGCGTGAAGCCGGCGTGGCGCGTGAAACCATCGGTTATGCAAGCCTGATTGGCCTGGCATATGCCTTCAAATGGGTCTGGTCACCGTTGCTCGACCAATGGCGACTGCCGTTGCTCGGCAAACTCGGTCGACGACGATCCTGGCTCGTGCTGTCCCAGGCACTGGTCATCCTTGGCCTGATCGGGATGGGTTTCTGCGATCCGCAAAAGCATTTGTCCTGGCTGATCGCCATTGCCGTGGTCGTCGCTTTCGCATCAGCGACGCAGGATATTGCGGTAGACGCCTATCGCCTGGAAATCGCCGAAGACAATCGTCAGGCCGCCCTGGCCGCCAGCTACATGTCCGGCTACCGGGTCGCTGCGCTGCTGGCGACTGCAGGCGCGCTGTACTTCGCCGAGGGCTTTGGCTCCACCGGCTTCAACTACAAGCATTCGGCCTGGGCCGGCACTTACATTCTGTTCGGGGTACTGATGGTCCCGGCACTGCTGACTTCCATATTCATGCGCGAACCTCCCGTGCCGCTGCGCACGCAACTGCAGGCCGGGCGCTACAGCTTCGTGCATCAACTGGCCTCGGTGTTCGTGCTGATCATATTGCTGGTGTCCGTGCCGGCCATGTTCACCCAGCTCTACTACACCGACTTCGCCAGCGTACTGTTCGAAGGCGTGAGCGTGCTCGACCTGCTGCTCGAAGACCGCGCATTCCTGCGGGCCATCCTCTATATCACGCTCACCGCCCTGTGCCTCTCGTCCATGGGCCGTCGCGGCCTGGCACCCGTGCTCACGCCGATCAACGACTTCATCCTGCGATACCGCTGGCAAGCGCTGCTGCTGCTCGGCTTGATCGCCACCTATCGGATGTCCGATACGGTCATGGGCGTGATGGCCAACGTGTTCTACATCGACCAGGGCTTCACCAAGGACCAGATCGCCAGCGTCAGCAAAATCTTCGGCCTGATCATGACCCTGGTGGGTGCCGGCATGGGCGGCCTGCTGATCGTGCGTTTCGGCATCCTGCCGATCCTGTTCATCGGCGGCGTCGCATCCGCGGCGACCAACATTCTGTTCCTGCTGCTCGCCGACATGGGCCCCAACCTGAACATGCTGGTGCTGACCATCTCCCTGGACAACTTCAGTTCAGGCCTGGCGACTTCGGCGTTCGTCGCCTACCTGTCGAGTCTGACCAACCTCAAGTTCTCCGCCACCCAATACGCCCTGCTCAGCTCGATCATGCTGTTGCTGCCGCGCCTGATCGGCGGCTACTCCGGGGTCATGGTGGAAAAATTCGGTTACCACAACTTCTTCCTGATCACCGCCCTGCTGGGCGTCCCGACCTTGTTGTTGATCGCCTTGCACTGGTTCCAGGAGAACCGCCGCGCAGGTCCGACACCGACACCGGAACCGGTGCAGACCCCGGTCGCCGAAGAATCGTAAAATCTTTTCGCAGGAAGAATCGCGGAGGGCCGTGTGAATCGCGCCCTCCTGCCACACCACCGACCGCACGCCTGTACGCCAGCGGTTCTCGCCCGTACAATGCTCCGTCATTTCTCGTCATCAGCAATCGATAACGGCCAACCATGCGCACCAGTCAATTTTTGCTCGCCACACAAAAAGAAACGCCTTCCGACGCGGTCGTGATCAGCCACCAGCTGATGCTGCGCGCCGGCATGATCCGCAAACTCGCCTCGGGCCTGTACACCTGGCTGCCGATGGGCTTGCGGGTAATGCGCAAGGTCGAAGCCGTCGTTCGCGAAGAAATGAACGCCGCCGGCTCTCTCGAAGTGTTGATGCCGAGCACGCAACCGGCTGAGCTGTGGCAGGAATCCGGGCGCTGGGAAGAGTACGGCCCTGAATTGCTGCGCTTCAAGGATCGCCACGGTCGCGACTTCTGCGCAGGCCCCACCCACGAAGAAGTCATCACCGATCTGATGCGCAACGAATTGAGCAGCTACAAGCAGCTGCCGATCAACCTGTACCAGATCCAGACCAAATTCCGTGACGAAATCCGCCCACGCTTCGGCTTGATGCGTGGCCGCGAATTCATCATGAAGGACGCCTACTCGTTCCACGCCGACCAGCCTTCGCTGCAAGTCACCTACGACCGCATGCACCAGGCTTACTGCAACGTGTTCACCCGTCTGGGCCTGAGGTTCCGCCCTGTCGAAGCCGACAACGGTTCCATCGGCGGCGCCGGCTCCCACGAGTTCCACGTTCTGGCCGAATCGGGCGAAGACGACATCGTCTTCAGTAACGGTTCCGACTACGCGGCGAACATCGAGAAAGCCGAGGCCGTGCCACGGGAAACCTCGCGCGCCGCTCCGACCGAAGAACTGCGCCTGGTCGACACGCCGAATGCCAAGACCATTGCGCAACTGGTCGAAGGCTTCAACCTGCCGATCGAGAAAACCATCAAGACCCTCGTGGTGCACGCTGAAGAGAAAGGCAAGCTGATTGCCCTGATCATCCGTGGCGACCATGAGCTGAATGAAATCAAGGCAGCCAACCAGCCAGGCGTTGCCAGCCCGCTGGTCATGGCCTCGGAAAGCGAACTGCGCGACGCCATTGGCGCCGGTGCCGGTTCCCTGGGTCCGTTGAACCTGCCGCTGCCGATCATCATCGACCGTTCGGTCGAACTGATGAGCGACTTCGGCATCGGCGCCAACATCGACGACAAACACTACTTCGGCGTGAACTGGGAACGCGACTTGCCTGTTCCGACCGTTGCCGACCTGCGCAACGTCGTGGCCGGCGACCCGAGCCCGGACGGCAAAGGCACCCTGGAAATCAAGCGCGGCATCGAAGTCGGGCACATCTTCCAGCTGGGCAACAAGTACAGCAAAGCGATGAAGTGCGAAGTGCTGGGCGAAAACGGCAAGCCGGTCACCCTGGAAATGGGCTGCTACGGCATCGGCGTGTCCCGCGTGGTAGCGGCTGCCATCGAGCAGAACAACGACGAAAACGGGATCATCTGGAGCGACACCCTCGCGCCTTTCCAGATCGCCCTGGTGCCGCTGCGCTACGAAACCGAACAGGTTCGTGAAGCCACCGACAAGCTGTACGCGCAACTCACCGCTGCCGGCTTCGAAGTGCTGCTCGACGACCGCGACAAGAAAACCAGCCCGGGCATCAAGTTCGCGGACATGGAGCTGATCGGCATTCCACACCGGATCGTGGTCAGCGACCGCGGCCTGGCCGAAGGCAACCTGGAATACAAGAGCCGCACCGAGGCCGATGCGCAAGCGCTGCCGGTCGACGACGTACTGTCGTTCCTTCAGGCCCGCATCCGCCGCTGATACCAGACATAGAGGCGTCATGTTCAAGCGAAACACCTTAGGCCTCAGTGGTGCCGCCTTGTGCGGCACCCTACTGGTCAGCGGCTGTGCCAACCACATGTCACAACGCAGCGAGCAAGAGGAACGTGTCGAGCGCAAACTGCTCGATCACAGCCTGCAGATCGATGTCGGTGAGCCCAAGGTGCTTGAGCTGCCGCAACGGCGGGTGAAAATTCACGAGCAGAAGACTTTCGAAGTCACCGAGTACGAAGTCACACGTCACTACGACCGCTATACGCCGTACCAACCCTGGCGGGAGATTTACGAAATCCCGCTGGGCGCGGTGGCCGTGGTGGCGGGTGTCGGTGCCAACGTGGTCAATGTGTTCGCCCTCGGCAATCTGCCGGACAGCGTGACCAAGGATTGGCTGAGCTACGGTTTCGCCGGGCTCAACCCGTTCATGAACGTGCAGTCCCACGGTCGCGCGCAGCAGAACCTGGCCGGCATTGATGAAGTCCAGCGCGACAAGCGTACGGAGTACTCAAGCCTGCCCTGGAGCGAGCGCCCGGTCGAGGTCAAGGCCGGCAAGGAAACCTTCGAGCTGACCACCGACAAAAACGGCGTGTTACGCCTGAATCTGTTGGACAACCCGTTCGCCGAACATGACATCAATCATCTGAGCCGCTTGCTGATCCGTGTTGAGGATGCCCAGGGCAACGTGCACAACGATTCCACCCTGGTCATCAGCAGCAACTTGCGCAGCAAGCTTTATGAGGCCCACGGGTTGATTTATGACGATCTCGAAGGCGATGAAGTCAGCCAATGGGTCCACCGGGTCAAACGCCTGTCGGAGCTGGGTCTTGAAGAGGAAGCCAGTGAGCTGGAACAGAGCCTGATCGAACTGACGCGCAATGATCCTGAATTGCAGACCGAATTCCTCAAGTCACTGGCCCGCAATGGCGAGCGACTGGTGGCGAATCCGGGGCTGAACTAAACCCCAATCGGCATAGGGGACGGCCTTCATAGACCGTACCCCTGCCACACCACCCGGCATGCGGGTCCGCACCGGGCGGTTCGAGGGATTGAGGTCAGGAGAGACGTGGAAGTCCCAAGCGATCAAACCACGCGAGATTAAGCACCCAATTCAAGGCCCATCGACTGTTGTCCCACCAACGACGGGTGTTACATGCCACTTTCTGGGCGACTTCTTTACTCGCACCCAAAGCCCGTAA